>JAKAZX010000434.1 GCA_021826485.1 Pseudomonadota bacterium
AGCACCGGCACAGGCAGCACCGGCACAGGCACAGGCAGCACCGGCACAGGCAGCACCGGCACGGGCAGCACCGGCACGGGCAGCACCGGCACAGGCAGCACCGGCACGGGCAGCACCGGCACGGGCGCCGGCGCCGCCACGATCACGCTCACCGGCGACAATCTGACCCCCTCCAGCACGGCCTGGACGGTGGTCGGCACGCTCTCCACCACCGATCCGAACGCCGTCACCTTCGCGCTGGGCAACGACCCGGGGCATCTGTTCTCGATCGACGGCAACAAGCTGCTGATCAACCAGGCCATGCCGGCAAACCCGCCGGCCAGCTATCAGGTCGGCATCATCGCGGTGGACAACACCACCAACGCCGTCATGACCCAGACCGTCACGGTCGGCGTGCAGGGCGCGGCAGGCAGCACCGGTGGGTCCGGCAGCTCGGGCACCGGCAGCACGGGCACCGGCAGCACAGGCACCGGCAGCACAGGCACCGGCAGCACGGGCACCGGCAGCACGGGCGGATCGACCGGCGGCGGGTCGGCCGGCGGCACCGGCAACCATGGCGGCAGCGGCGGCAGTCCGGCGCCCGATGGCGTGACGGCGACCGACCACACGGGCAAGTCGGCGGCGCTGCCGATCGCCGCGGGGACGCAGAGTTTCGCCGCCGCGGCCACCGGCCTCGCGGGTGCGGTGACCGAGACCACCGCCAACGGCGTCAGCGATTTCGCCACAAAGGCGGGCAGCGGCGTCACCGGCCTCGCCATCGCCGACACCACCGGCCGCAACTTCCAGACCGACGGGTTCGCCAGCGTCACCGCCTCGCTCAGCGGCGCCACCGCCGGCAGCCTGTCGGTCAACGGCGCCACGCAGGCGACGGTGACGCTCGGCAGCGGCAACTACACGGTGCGCGTCAGCAGCCTGATCAGCAGCGCCACCGTCTCGATCACCGCCGGCGGCGGCACCGACCGGATGACCTTCCTGGGCACCGGCCATGCCGAATTCGTCGCCGGCAGCGGCAGCGACACGATCGTCGGCGGCCAGGGCGGCAATACCGTCACCTTCGGCACCGGCACCTCCCAGGCCTGGGGCGGCACCGGCGCCGACACCTACATCTTCCGCGCCGGCGACGGGCTGCAGGCGATCGAGACCTTCGATGCCGCCAAGGGCGACGTGCTGGACATCGCCAGCGCCCTGAAATCCTCCCTGCATGTCAGTTCCGCCGGCGGCAGCACGCTGCTGACCTTCGGCAGCGCCGCGCACGGGATCATGCTGCAGGGCGTCGCCAACTTCTCGGCCGCGCAGATCCACTGGATCTGACCCGGCCGGATCTGACCCAGTCCGGCCCGCCGCGGACCCTGGTTGCCAGGGCGCCGCGGCGCCGGGCAGTGTGCGGCGGATGACCCCGCGCGCCGCCATCACCGCCGATACCCCGTCCGGCGGCGTGTTCGCCGACCGGCGGATGTGGCTGATGTTCGCCTTCGGCTTCCTGTCCGGCCTGCCGCTCGCGCTGTCCGGCTTCACCCTGCGGCAATGGCTGACCGAGGCGCATCTGTCGCTCGCAGTCACCGGGCTGACCGCCAATATCGGCCTGTCCTACACGCTGAAATTCCTCTGGGCGCCGGTGCTCGACCAGACGCGCGCGCCGTTTGGCCTGGCCCGGTTCGGCCGCCGCCGCGGCTGGCTGCTGGCGGTGCAGCCGCCGCTCGCGCTGGCGGCCTGCGCGCTCGCGTTCAGCGATGCGGCGACGGCGCCGCTCGCCACCATCGCCGCGGCGGCGCTGGTCGCCTTCCTGTCCGCGACCCAGGACATCGCCATCGACGCCTGGCGCATCGAGACCTTCCCCGAGCGGCTGCAGGGCGCGGCCAACGCCGCCTATGTCTGGGGCTACCGGCTGGCCATGCTGCTGTCCGGGGCGGGGGTGATCGCGCTCGCGGGCACGCTCGGCTGGCACGGCGCGCTGCTGCCGGTCGCGGCGCTGCTGGCGGCGGGACCCGTCGTCACCCTGCTGGCAGCCGAGCCGGCGGTGCGGCTGCGTGCCGCGGCGGCGGCGGGCGGGGTGCGGGCGCGGCTCGCCGCCGCGGTGCGCGACCCGCTGCGCGACTTCCTGCGCCGCCCCGGCGCGCTGCCGATCCTCGCCTATGTCGCCACCTTCAAGCTCGGCGAGGCGATGGCCGGGGTGATGCTGGCGCCGTTCTTCCACGACCTCGGCTTCAACCGCGCGGCGGTCGCCACGGCCATCGGCCCGTTCTCGCTCGCCGCCACCATCGCCGGCTACGCCACCGGCGCGGCCGCGGTGGCGCGGCTCGGCCTGCCGCGGGCGCTGATCCTGACCGGGTTCTGGCAGATGGGCGCGATGGCGCTGTATGTGGTGCTCGCCGCCTCGGCGGGGAACCATGCGGTGCTGTATGCGACCGTGGTGGCCGAGGCGTTCGCCGAGGGCGTCGCCGATGCCGCGTTCCTCACCTATCTGTCCGGCCTCTGCTCGGCCGAGCACACGGCGACGCAGTATGCGCTGCTGAGTTCGATCGCGCCGCTGGCGCTGCGCACGGTCGGCGGGCTGTCGGGCTTCCTGGCCGCGGCGCTGGGCTGGACGGCGTTCTACACGCTCTCGATGTTTGCCTCGCTGCCGGCCATGCTTCTCATGCTTTACATCCTGCGCCGCTGGCCAAGCGGAGCGGGGCGCGCTACCTCGGAGACGGAAACATCGCTTGCATCGCCCCGGCGGGCGGGCCATGTCGAGACAGTCCCGGCCCGGCCGGGCGGTGGAGGACGTGATGGGTAGCTTCAGCATCTGGCACTGGATGGTCGTGCTGCTGGTCGTGCTGCTGCTGTTCGGCAGCGGCAAGGTCAGCAACCTGATGGGCGACTTCGCCAAGGGCATCAAGGCGTTCAAGAAGAACATGGCGGAGGATAACGACGCCTCCATGGAAGCCAGCGCGGACAAGCCCGCCGGCTCCATCGCCGCCCCCGGCGCGCGCACCACCGCCAACCAGCAATCCTCCGCCGCGCATCAGGGCTGACGCGCCGTTCCACCACAAGGGGTTGTGGTGGAGAGGCGAGTTGTCCACAGGTTTTTGCGTGGCCGGGCCGTTTCGCTGTTGAGTCGGCCAACTCCGCCGAATACAGTATGTTGTGGTATAGCTGGCGGAGACCACGAGATGGAGTGGAACGAGGACGCAATCGCTCGCCTGCGGGCGCTGTGGTCGGAGGGTCATTCCACTGCCGAGATCGGCCGGCGCATGGCGATCTCGAAGAATGCGGTGGTCGGCAAGGCCCACCGGCTCGGGCTGCTGGCCCGCCCGTCGCCGATCCGCCGCGATAAACCGGCTGACATCTCCCGCCCGCCCTCGCCGCGCCGCGTGGTGGGGCCGACGCTGCCGCCGCTGCCCGGTG
>JAKAZX010000435.1 GCA_021826485.1 Pseudomonadota bacterium
CGGCCGATCGGGGCGCATTTCCATGTGCCGCACGGCCTGTCCAACGCCATGCTGCTGCCGGCGGTGACGCGGTTTTCGATCGGCCACGCGCCGGCCCGCTACGCCGCCGCCGCCCGCCAGATCGGCTTCGCCACGCCGGGGAACGACGATGACGAGGCCTGCGCCCGGCTGGTGGACGGTCTGGCGGCCTTGAACGGGGAACTGGCCGTGCCCGGTCCGCGCACCTACGGAATTGATCCGGCGGCATGGGAGAGTCGCGTCGAGATCATGGCCCAGCAGGCGCTGGAGTCCGGCAGCCCGGCCAACAACCCGCGCGTGCCGGACAAGGCGGAGATCATGGCGCTGTACCGCGCCGTCTACGCCGCCAATGCGTGACCGGCCCGCCATCCCGGGGTGACGCGGCAGCAACACTCATCACGTAAAAGTTGCCAAGCTCTACTTATTCGCAACCGGCCCCCTTCGCCCCACGTTAGCCTGCAATGATCCGCCGGCCGACAGCCGGCGCGCAGGATTGGGCCTGGCGATGCAGTTCGATGACGACGAAACCCCTTCACCCCGGCGCCGCCGCGATCGGGCACCGTGGCTGTCCGGCGCCTCGACCCTGCTTGCGATCGCGGCGCTGCTCGCCGTCTGGGCGGTGATCGCGACGCACGGCTGACCCGCCTCGACAGCGCCCGCGCCCGCGCGGTAGCAGCCGCGCATGGGCGCACCGGCCGGGACACGCAGCGGCGGCATCGACGGCGGATGGCTGCTGCGCTTCGCGGCACCGCCGCTGTTCATCCTGCTGTGGTCGAGCGGCTTCATCTTCGTGAAGGTCGCGCTGGCGGATATCGACCCGCTGACGCTGCTTGCGGTCCGCTACGCGCTGGTCGAGCTGCTGTTGCTGCCGCTCGGCCTGGTGCTGCGGCTGCGGCTGCCGCGGGGCATCGTGTGGCTGCATCTGGCGGTGGTCGGCCTGCTGGTGCAGGCAACCCATTTCGCGGCGATCAACTTGGCGCTGGCCCGGGGTTTCCCGCCGGCGGCCTCGGCGCTGATCACCAGCCTGCAACCGATCCTGGTCGGCCTGCTCGCCCCCTGGCTCGCCGGCGAGCAGGTCAGCCTGCGCCGCTGGGCCGGGCTGGCGCTCGGGCTGGCGGGGGCGATCGCGGTCATCCTGGCGCGCGCGCAGATCGGCGGCGGCCTGCCGGTCTGGGGCCTGCTGTTCTCGGTGCTCGGGCTGCTCGGCATCACCGGCGGCACGCTGTATGAGCGCCGCTTCGGCACCCGCGTCCACCCGGTCACCGCCAGCATCGTGCAATGCGGCGTCGGCCTGCTGGTGACGCTGCCGCTGGCGGCGCTGACCGAGCCGATGCGCGTGCATCTGACGCCCTCGCTCGCGGTCTCGCTCGCCTATCTCGTGCTCGCCAACTCGATCGTCGCGCTCACGCTGCTGCTGGCGATGGTGCGCTACGGGGAGGCATCGCGCGTCTCGGCGCTGTTCTTCCTGGTGCCGCCGACCACGGCGCTGATCGCCTGGGCGGCGCTCGGCGACGCGCTGCCGCCGCTCGGCTGGGCCGGCCTCGCCGTCTCCGCCGCCGGGGTCGCCGTGGTGACGCTGGAGCGGCGGCGGCGCTGAGCCTCCCCCGTTGCGCCTGGCCGGCCCGTCGCTCAGGATTGCGCGGGGCGGCCGGTGGGGATTGCCGATGGCGTGGGGACTGCTGATCGACTGGGTGGAACTGCTGGTCCGCTGGATGCACGTCGTTGCCGGCATCGCCTGGATCGGCAGCTCGTTCTATTTTATCGCGCTGGACGCCAGCCTCGCCCCCCATCCGCGGCTCGACCCGCGCGTGAAGGGGGAGGCCTGGCAGGTCCACGGCGGCGGCTTCTACCAGATGCAGAAGTTCACGGTCGCGCCGGAATTCATGCCGGAGCATCTGACCTGGTTCAAATGGGAAGCCTATTCCACCTGGATATTCGGCTTCCTGCTGCTGATCCTGGTGTATTACCTGCACCCGACCGTCTATCTGATCGACCGGTCGGTGATGAACCTGTCGCCCTACGATGCCGTCGTCATCGGCGTCGCCTCGCTCGTCGCCGGCTGGATCGTCTATGACCAGCTCTGCAAATCCTGGATCGGGCAGGACACGCGGCGGCTCGCGATCGTCGGCTTCGTGCTGCTGGTGGCGATCTCCTTCGGCTACACGCATGTGTTCTCGGGCCGCGGCGCCTTCATCCATATCGGCGCCCTGGTCGGCACGATCATGGTGGGCAACGTGTTCCTGCTCATCATCCCGAACCAGCGCATCGTGGTGCGCGAACTGCTCGCCGGCCGCACGCCGGACCCGGCGCTGGGGGAGGCAGCCAAGCAGCGCTCGATCCACAACAACTATCTGACGCTGCCGGTCGTCTTCGTGATGCTGAGCAACCACTACGCCTTCACCTATACCGGCCGCTGGAGCTGGCTGGTGCTGGCGGCGGTGTTCATCGCCAGCTTCCTGGTCCGGCACTGGTTCAACATCAAGCACACCGGCGCGCGGCCGGACTGGCGGCTGTGGCCGGCCGCGGCGGTGCCGATGGCGCTGGCGGCGGCGCTGACCCTGCTCGGCCAGCCGGGGACGGCGGCCGCGCCGGAACCCGGCAGCGTCCATTTCGCCCAGGTGCAGCACATCATCGTAACCCGTTGCGCGGTCTGCCACGCCGCCAAACCAAGTTTCGACGGGATCGAGGAGGCGCCGAAGGGCGTGATGCTGGACACGCCCGCCCGCATCGCGGCACTGGCGCCGCGCATCTACCAGCAGGCGGTGGCGACGCGGGCGATGCCGCTCAACAACCTGACGGGCATCACCGAGCAGGAACGTCAGCAGCTCGCCCAATGGGTGCAGGACGGAGCGAAAAGCGAATGACCGGGCGACTGACCACGCATGTGCTGGACACCGCCGCCGGTCGGCCGGCGGCGGGTCTGCCGCTCGACCTGTTCCGGCTGGAAGGGGGCGGGACGCGCCGGCATCTCGGCGCGTTCCGCACCAATGCCGACGGGCGCTGCGACGCGCCGCTGCTGGCGGGGGCGGACCTCGCCGCCGGGGATTATGAGATCGTGTTCGGCGTCGGCGCCTGGCGGGCGGCGCAGGCGGCGGGCGCGGCCGGATTCTATGAGGAAGTGCCGATCCGCTTCCGCATCGCCGACCCGGCCGCCCACTACCACGTCCCGCTGATCCTGGCGCCGTTCGGCTACACCACGTACCGCGGAAGCTGACGGCGGCTCACAGCACCGCCAGCACCGCTTCCGCCCGGCTCACGTCGAAGCCGCCCGGCTGCTCCACCGCGATATGCGTCACCTTGCCGTCCTGGGCGACCAGGGCAAACCGCTGGCTGCGCACGCCGAGGCCGCGGGCCACCAGATCCAGC
>JAKAZX010000035.1 GCA_021826485.1 Pseudomonadota bacterium
AAGCAAACTGTGACGCATCGAATCCATCGGGCACCACCCCGCGCGGCCGGGCGGCCTCGTAGGGGCCGCGGGCCAGGAACTGGCCGCTGCCCGGCGCCGCCAGCACCTGGCCGTCGCGCATCGCCACCTCGCCGCGTCGCAGGGTGGCGACGGGCCAGCCGGTCACCGTCATGCCCTCATAGGGCGTATAATCGATCGCCTGCTGCATCATCGCGTTGTCGAGCGTGACCTGCCTGTCGGCATCCCACAGCACCAGATCGGCATCGGCGCCGATCGCGATGCTGCCCTTGCGCGGGTAGAGGCCGAACAGCCGGGCGGGATTGCCCGCGGTCAGCCGCACGAACTGGTTGAGGTCGATGCGGCCCTTCGCCACGCCTTCGCTGAACAGCACCGGCAGCCGGGCAGCGAGGCCCGGCACGCCATTCGGAATGTCGCGGAAACTGGCATCCGCGCCGTTCATCCGCTTGCCGCGCGGGCCGTCATAGCGCCAGCCGGAATGGTCGGAGCTGACCACGTCCAACACGCCGCGCCGCACCATCTCCCACAGTCCCGGCTGATCGGCGGCATCGCGCGGCGCCGGACTGCACATGAACTTCGCCCCCTCGAAGCCGGGGCGGTCCATGTCGGCGGCAGTCAGCACGAAATACTGCGTGCAGGTCTCGCCCCACACCTTCAGTCCGCGCAACTGGGCGCGGGCGATCTCCTCGGCCACTTCGGCGCAGGAGACGTGGAAGACCTGGATCGGCTGATCGACGAGTTCGGCGAGCGCGATGGCGCGGTGTGTTGCTTCCCGCTCGATCACGCGCGGGCGTGCCCAGGCGTGGTATTTGGGCGCGCGCCGCCCGTCGGCCAGCAGCGCCTCCGTTCGCCAGCCGATCGCCTCGTAGTTCTCGCAATGCACGGTGACGAGGGCGCCGTTGCGCCGGGCCGCCGCCAGGACCCGCAGGTATTGCCGGTCGTCCAGGTGCAGCGGGTCGTAGGTCAGGAACACCTTCAGGCTGCGCACGCCCTCCGCGACGATCTGCGGAATCTCGCGCCACACCACCGCGTCGGTCGGGTCGGTGATGATCTGGTGGAAGCCGTAATCCACCATCGCCCGCGCGGCCCGGCGGCGGTATTCCGCGAGCGGGGCGAGAATGCCGCCGCCCTTGAACTGGTTGGAGAAGGTGACGACGCTGGTCGTCCCGCCGGCGAGGCAGGAGCGGCTGCCGGTTTCCCAGGTCTCCTCGTCGGCATCGCCGCCGCTGCGCAACTGCTCGATATGGCAGTGGGTATCGACGCCGCCCGGCAGCACCAGCAGCCCGCCGGCATCCAGCGTCGCCGGGCCGGTGAGGCTGTCCGCGATCGCCGCGATGCGGCCGGCGCGGATGCCGATATCGGCGCGCATCACGTCGCTGCCGGTCACCACAGTGCCGCCGCGAACCACCAGATCGAACTCGGCCATGCGGCCCTCCCTCCCGTTCCGCGCATCCCGCGCCGGCGCGGCGGATGCGAGCGGCGTGCCATCCGCGGCCGGCCGCGCGGCCCGGTATCGCATGTTGCGCCGGCCGGTGCATTGCGGAAGACCGTCGCCCCAGGGCACATGCGGCGGGGCAGGGGGCAGGCCGATGGACGGAGCAGGGATCGTCGTGCGGCCGGAACAGGCGCTGGAGCTTGCCGCGCGCCTGCTCGCGGACGACCGGATCGACGAGGCATCGGCGCTGCTGGCGCAGGTGGCGGAGGGCGCCGCACCGGGGCCCGACGTGTGGCTGCTGCGTGCCCAGGCGGCGGCGCGGCGGGGCCAGTGGGCCGCGGTGCTCCGCCTGGCGGGGATGGCGCAGGCGTCCGGGCAGTCCTGCCTGGGTCTGCATTATCTGCGGCACGATGCGGGCGTCGCGCTGGGGCGGGAGGCGGAGGTGATGGCGGCGTCCGAGGATGCGGCACGCGAAGCGCCGGAGGCGCCGGAGGCGCTCGCCCGGCTCGCCGCCGCGCAGTACCGTGCCTGCGACATGGCGCGGGCGATCGCGCTGTGCCGCGCGGCCCTGCGCATCGACCCGCGCTATCGCCCGGCCCATGACATCCTGGCCGCCGCCCTGCTGGTGCGCGGGGAGTATGCCGAGGGGTGGGAGGAATATCCCTGGCGCTTCCGCTTCCACGGCGGCGATGCGCCGCGGGTCGCGCCCCAGGAATGGGGCGGGGAGGTACTGGACGGCGCGGCCCTGCGCGGCCAGCTCGTGCTGATCGGCGATCAGGGGCTGGGCGACGTGATCCAGTTCGCCCGCTACCTGCCCTTCGTCGCCCAGCGCTGCACCGGCAGCGACCTGGTGCTCGCCTGCGCGGAGGCGCTGCATCCCCTGCTGGCGCCGCTGCTGGGCCGGGTGGCGCCGGGTGCCGCGCTGGTCGCCCGGGATGCGCCGACCCCGCGCTGCGGCCGCTGGCTCACGCTGTCGCAACTGCCACGGCTGGCCGGCACGCGGCTGGACAGCATCCCCGGCCCGCATCCCTACCTGCACGCCGAGCCAGCCGCGGCGGCGCGGTGGCGGGCGCGGCTGGATGCGCTGCTGCCGGGCGGGATGCGGCGCGTCGGGCTGGTCTGGGCCGGCAATCCGCTGCACCAGAACGATGCCAGCCGATCGCTGCTGCTGCCGATGCTGGCGCCGCTGACGGAATGCGCCGGCGTCGCGCTGGTCTCCCTCCAGCAGGGCGCGGCGGCGGCGGGCCTGTCCGGCTATGCCGGGCGGGCGCCGCTGGTCAGCCTGGGGCCGGAACTCGCCGACCTGGGAGAGACCGCGGCGGTGATGGCGGGGCTCGATCTGGTGGTGACGATCGACAGCGCCCCGGCGCATCTGGCGGGCGCGCTGGGCGTGCCGACGCTGCTGCTGCTGCCCTTCGCCCCGGACTGGCGCTGGCTGCTGCAGCGGGCGGACAGCCCCTGGTACCCGTCCCTGCGGCTGCTGCGCCAGCCGGCGCCGGGCGCCTGGGCGCCGGTGATCGCTGAGGCCGCCGCCGCCATCGCGGCCTGGGATGTGCCCGGCCGGCCAGAGCAGACACCGTCCGTTCCCGGCTGACCGGCGCCGCGCCCAGATATTTCTGCCTGCGCCGCCGGTTGCGGGTTGAACAGCAAGCCAGGACAGGATAGTTTCCTAGTCAACTAAGGATCTGCCATGGCGCCGGACCTGCCTGCCTCGGAACTGATCGCGCATCTCGGGTTCTGGCTGCGCGCCGTATCCAACCGGGTCTCTCATGCTTTCGCCGCCAAGCTTGCCGGCAAGGGTGTGACCGTCGCCGAATGGGTCATGCTGCGCACGCTCTACCGCAAGGACCCAGTGCCGCCGAGCCGCCTTGCCGAGGCGATGGGGATGACGCGCGGTGCGATCACGAAGCTGGCCGATCGGCTGATCGACAAATCGCTGATCGTCCGGACGGCGAGCCGTGGCGACGGCCGTACGCACACGCTCGCCCTGACACCGCGGGGAACGCTGCTGGTGCCGGAACTGGCGATGCTGGCCGACCGGAACGACGCTGAATTCTTCGGCCATCTTTCGGCTGCCGAGCGTGAAGACCTGGAGCGGCTGCTGCAAGGGATGGTCGAGCGCTGCCAGATCAAGGCAATGCCGATCGACTGATCCCGATCCGGCATCACTCGTATGGAGAAAGCACATGGACGCCCACCGGAAGTCGCTTGCCAGGACCTGCCTCGATGGCGCGGAAAGCGACAGGATGACGTTTCCGCAGATCGTCGGAACCCTCATGGAGGAGGATTTTGAAGGGTACGCGATCGACTTCCGTCGCGCCACCGCCACGTACTACCTGCGCGACGGCGACAGCGTTGAATTGCCAACGCACAAGATCGATGTTTCGATTGCGGCCACGTTCGATGCGGCGGCCATCCAGGTCGCGGTCAGGGAGGCGCAGCAACTGGTTCCCGGCTACACCTACAGGGGATTCTGCACGAAGGTGGCATCGGCCGGCTGCGCAGCGTACATCGTGTCCTTTCCGGGCCGCCGGGTGCTGTATGTCGGGCGAACCGCGGAGACCCATGTGGAACATTTCCCGGATTAGCCGGCGACGCGTCGGCTTCATCGCGGGGGCCGGACCGCCGCCGACCGCAGTCAACAGACCTCCGGCGTCAGTGCAAGCCGCACCGACGCGCTCTCCCCCGGTGCCAGCAGCAGCAGCCCGGGCCGGCCGGGCAGGTTGTGCGCGTCCACCGGATGCGAAACCGGCTCGAAACAGAAGAAATCGGCCGCCTGGCCGGGCGAAAACAGCAGATAGACCGAAAGCGCCTCCGCCGTGATGCCGAGGGCCAGGCGTCGCCCCGGCCATGCGATGCGGGCGGTGCCGGTCCAGCCGGTGAAGCCGTTGTTGACCCAGCCCTCCGGCAGCGGGCGGGGGCGCGTGAAATCCCAGTCCGGCCGCTGCCCGACCGGGACGTGACGCTGCGGCAGGTGGTGCGCATCCTCCAGCCAGACGCCCTCGGCGGGCGCCTGAAACGTCGTGTCGGGGTCGCGCGGCAGCCAGGGATGAAAGCCGAGGCCGTAGGGCAGCGGCTGTTCGCCTTCGTGCCGCACGGACAGGTGCATGTGCAGGCATCCCCGGGCGAGCCGGTAGCGCAGCCGGGCGGTGTAGCGGAACGGCCCGGGGCCGGCGCTGGCCAGCCGCAGCGCGGCCCGGTCCGGCGCATGCCCGGTCACCTGCCAGGGAAGCTGGAAGCCGTTGCCGTGCAGCGGACAGGGCTCGCCGGGCACGTTCGGCGCGAGCGCATGGAACCCCGCCGGCCCGTGAAACCCGCCGCCGGAGATGCGGTTCGACCACGGCACGAGCGGATTGCAGGCGAGCGCGAACGGGTCGGCGGGAGCGGCCGGCGCCCTCCGCAGCAGCGGCTTCGCTCCCCCGTCCGCCAGCAGGTCGTAGCGCGCGAGGCCGCCGCCGAGCGCCGGCAGCACCTCCACGACCGCCGCGGCGTCCCGGAGCGTCAGCGCCGCGGTCACGCAAGCCTCCGCGAATCCTCCTCGGCCAGATCGAGCAGCCGGTTGACCGTGCTGCGCGCGCCGGCGGTGTCGTGCGCGCGGATGCACTCCAGCACCGCCTTGTGGACCGACAGCGTGCGCGCCTGGTTCTGCATCAGTCCGGTGGTGAGCAGGAACGACGCGCGCAGCGCCGCCTCGATCGTGCCGACCAGATTGGTCAGCACGATGTTGCCGCTGGCCGCGACCACCGCGCGATGGAACGCGAGGTCGGCCTCGCAGCAGGCAACGAGATCGTGCGGAATCGCCCGCTCCATGCCGAGATAGGCGGTCTCGATCGCTTCCAGTTGCGCCTGCGTGCAGCGCCTGGCGGCGAATTCGGCGGCGGCCGGTTCGATCACGCGGCGCGCCTCGATCAGGCTGCGGATCAGTTCGGGGTCGCGCGTCAGGTCCGGGTGCCAGCCGAGCACGGCGGGATCGAGCAGCCGCCAGTGCTGCCGCGCCCGCACCCGCACGCCGATGCGCGGCCGCACTTCCAGCAGGCCCTTGGCGGCCAGCACCTTGACCGCTTCGCGCAGCGAGGTGCGGCTGATGCCGAGCGCGGACGTCAGGTCCTCCTCACGCGGCAGGGTGTCGCCCGGGGCGTAGCGCCCGCCCAGCACCCACCCGGCCAATATGCGGACGACCGAGTCGTGGACTCGCCCGCCGGTGACGCCACCATCCTCGACCTGCGGCGCGAGGGCGGCGAGTTCGCCGTCAGCCATAGCGCCGCGCCTGCTGCTCGGCGACCAGCACGGCGGCGATCAGCAGCGCGCCGCGCGCGACCATCTGGTAGAAGGTGGGGACGCTGGTCAGGATCATGCCGTTATTCAGCACGCCCAGGATCAGCACGCCAAGCAGGCCGCCGACGATCGTGCCCTTGCCGCCGGTGAGCGCGCAGCCGCCCAGCACCGCGGCGGTGATCGCCTGCAATTCCAGCCCGTCGCTGCCCGAGATCGGCTGGCCCGAACCGGTGCGCGCGGCGAGCAGCATGCCCGCCAGCCCGGCCGCCGCACCGCTGAGGATGTAGACGCCGACCTGATAGCCGCGGACGTTCAGCCCGGCGAGGCGCGCCACCACGGGATTGCCGCCGATGGCGTAGATGTTGCGCCCGACGATGGTATAGCGCATCAGCACGTAGAAGGCGGCCACCACCAGCAGCAGCACCTCGATGGTGATCTGCAGCCCGAGCAGCCTGCCGGCGCCGATCATGCGGAACACCGGATTGAAGATGCTGATCGACTGGCCGTCGGACACGATGAATGCGACACCGCGAAATGCCGCCATGGTGCCGAGCGTCGCGATCACCGCGTTGACGCCGCCGACCGTGATGATGAGGCTGTTGGCCAACCCCGCCGCCGCACCAACGGCGATGCCGAACAGGATGGCAAGCGTGGGGGAGTTGGTCCATTCGACGCCGAGAGCGATGCACACCGTGCTCAGGCCGACCACCGCGCCCACCGAAATGTCGAGCCCGCCCGAGATGATCACGATGGTCTGCGCCGTCGCCAGCACGCCCAGAATGGCAATGCCCTGGCCGATATTCTCGATGTTGCGCGCAAGGAAGAACACGTCGGGCCGCATCCCGCCGAAGATTGCGACCAGCACGGCGAGCGCCAGCAACAGGCTGAGATTGTGGGTGCCCGCCGCCTGCATCAACCGCGACACCGCGCCGGACCGGCCGGGGAGTGCCGGCAGCCCGATCTCATCCGCCTCGCTGCTCATGGCTGCTCCTGCATTGCCAGATCGAGAATGCGCTGTTCGTTTGCCGACGCGCGGTCCAGGTCGGCGACGATGCGTCCGGCAGCCATCACCAGGATACGGTCGCACAGACCGAGCAGTTCCGGCATTTCCGACGAGATCACCAGCACGCCCATGCCCTGCGCCACCAGATCGCCGATCAGCCGATAGATTTCCGCCTTCGCCCCGACATCGATGCCGCGCGTCGGCTCATCGAGGATCAGCACGCGCGGCTGGCGCGCAAGCCAGCGCCCCAGTACTACCTTCTGCTGGTTGCCGCCGGACAGTTTCGACACGATCTGCGCGATCCCCGGCGTGCGGATGCGCAGACGCCGCACCTGCTGCTGTGCAATGTCCCGTGCGGCGCCGCCGCGCAGCAGCCCCAGCCGGCTGATCAACTGCGGCACACTCAACACGATGTTGTCCTGCACGCTGGCCAGCAACAGCAGGGCCTGTCCCTTGCGATCCTCCGGCGCGAGGCCGATGCCGGCGGCGATCGCATCGGCCGGGCTGCGCAGCACCAGCCGGCGGCCGGCCATGCGCACCTCGCCGGCCGACAGGCGGTCCGCCCCGAACACCGCGCGCGCGACCTCCGTGCGGCCCGCACCGACCAGCCCGCCGAGGCCGACCACCTCCCCCGCGCGCAGGGTGAAGCTCACGTCGCGCAGCCTGGTGTTGCACAGGCCACGGACATCGAGGAGCACCTCGCCCGGCGCACGGCGCGCACCCTGGAACAGGTTCGTGATCGGCCGGCCGACCATCAATTGCAGCACGGCCGCATCGTCCAACTCCCCCGCCGGACGCTGCGCCACCAGATGTCCGTCGCGCAGCACCGCAATGCTGTCGGCGAGCGCCCGGACCTCGTGCATGCGATGCGAGATGTAGATGATGCCGACACCCTCCGCCCGCATCTGCCGCACGATCGCGAACAACCGCTGCGATTCCTCCTCGGTCAGGGAGGAGGTGGGTTCGTCGAGCGAGAGGATGCGCACGCCCGAGCGCAGGGCGCGCATGATCTCGAGAATCTGCCGGTGCGCCGCGCCGAGCGTTCCGGCCGGCGCCCAGGGTGAGATGACGTGTTCCAGGCGGAACCGCTTCAACAGCGCGTGGGTGCGCCGCAGCAGGTCGCGCCGGTCGAGGAAGATGCCGGCGGCAGGGCGCAGATCGCCGATGAACATGTTTTCCGCCACCGAAAGGTCGGGGGCGATGTCCGGCTCCTGATGGATCACCCGGACGCCGGCGGCATGGGCGTGCGACGGCGAGCGGAAGGCGTGCCGTCGGCCGTCGATCAGCACCTCTCCCTCATCGGGCTGATGCGCACCTTCCAGGATGCGCATCAGCGTCGATTTTCCGGCGCCGTTCTCCCCGACCAGCGCCAGCACCTCACCCGCGCGCAGTTCCAGTGTCACCCCGGACAGCGCCTGGACCACGCCGAAGCGCTTGGCGATGTTGCGCAGCGCCAGCAGCGGCGCCCCTGCGGGCGCCGCCAGATCGGCCGGGTCGCTCACTTGTGGCAGATCCGCCCCTTGAACTCGGCGAAATTGGCCGGGGTGATCAGGTCGGGGCTGACATAGGTGATCGGCGGCAACGGCGTATTGTCCTGGATCGACTTCACCAGCAGCGCGACCGCTGTCGCACCTTCCTTGCCCGAGTCGATCCACATGGTGCCGCGGAAGCCGGTCGGGTTGCCGCTGCCGAAAGCGTCGCAGGCGCGGCTGCCGTCGATGCCGATACCGATCACCTGATCGGGCTTCATGCCGGAGTTCTCGGTCGCGCGCACCGCACCCAGCACCCCGTCGTCGTTGCAGGAATAGAAGATCCAGTGCTGCGCCTCGGGATGCGCGGTCAGCGTCGTCGTCACCGCATCGATCGAGCCGTTCATGGTGTTGTCGTAGGGAATGCGGATGATGTGCGACTTGTCGAAGCCCGGCACCGCTTCCAGAAAGGCGGCCTCGGCGCCGCGGTTGCGCTGCATGCAGGTGTCGGCCTTGCGATCCTCGATGCTGGCCAGCCGTACGTCCTGCAACTTGTCCCAGCCCATCGTCTTGTACAGCGCCGCATCCTCGGCACCGACCTGACGGCCGATATTGGTGGCGTTCATGCCGATATACGGCAGCATCTTCTTCTTGGCGTCGTAGATGTCGTCATCCACGGCGATCAGCTTGATGTTGGCCTTCGCTGCCTTCTCCGCCACCACGGGGCCGAGCGCGCGGTCCGGCACCACGATCGCGATGCCCTTCACGCCGTCGCCCACCATCGTATCGAAGGTGGTCAGCGTCAGGTCCGCGTTGAACTGCACATCCTGCGTGGAGATGGCGGCGCCCAGCTTCTTCGCCTCGGCCTTCGCACCGGCCACTTCGGCGACGAACCAGGGATGCTCGCCCATCTTGTTGATGTATCCCAGCTTGACATCGTCGGCGCGCGCCGCGGCCAGTGCCAGTGCTGCAAGGCCGATGCCGGCAGCCAGCGGTTTCAGGTTCATGTTCGATTTCCTCCCTGGTCAGTCGTGGTAGAGCACGGAACGCCCGCCATCGATGACGATGCAGGCGGCGTTGATGAACGGCGCCTCCTCGGATGCGAGGAAGACGGCCGTCATCGCGACTTCTTCGGGCCGGCCGATGCGCTTCGGCGGATGCAGGTCGTAGGTGCGCTGCCGCTCCGCGGCCGGGTCGGGGAAGGTGTTCCAGTAATCGACGGCGATCTGCGTTTCGATGTAGCCCGGGGCGATCGCGTTCACGCGGATGTTGCGGGCGGCATATTCGATGCCGAGCGCGCGCGTCAGCCCGAGCAGGCCGTGCTTGGCGACCGGATAGGGAAAGCAGCCGGGAATGATGCTGAAGGCGTGCGACGACGCGATGTTGACGATGGCACCGCCGCCCCCGTCCAGCATGGCCGGCAGCGCCGCCTTCGCCATCAGCCAGGCGCCGTCCAGATCGACCGCGAAGCAGCGCCGCCACTCCGCCTCGGTGGTTGCCAGCGGTTCGTGGAAGACATTGATGCCGGCGTTATTCACCAGCACGTCCAGCCGGCCGTACCGGGCGCATACTGCATCGACGGCGGCAGTGGCGGCGGCGGAATCGCTGACATCGCAGCGCACGAACAGGCCACCCAGCGAGTCCGCAACGGCCGCGCCGCTGCGCTTATCCAGTTCGGCGATCGCTACGACCGCCCCCTCGCGGGCAAAGGCACGGGCGGTCGCTTCGCCGATGCCGCGCCCGGCGCCGGTGATCAGCGCAACCTTGCCGGCCAGACGACCCGCCATGACGCTCACCAGTCGACGATGGTGCCGTCGTCGAGCACGGCGTTGCGGGTGTGGATGATCTCGGGCGCATAGGGGTGGCGTGCGCAGGCCGCCTCGTCCACTTCGACCCCTAGCCCCGGGGCATCAGGAACCTGCCAGCACCCGTCCACTAATCGGATCGGCCCGCGCACCACCTCCCCATACCAGGGGACGGCGCCGACCATCTCCTCCTGGATGACGTGGTTGGGTGTCGAGACGGCGAAGTGCAGTGCGGCCACGCCGGCGATCGGGCCGAGCGGATTGTGCGGGGCGACGCCGACCGACATGGTCTCCGCCAACGCGGCGATCTTCTTGGCCGCCAGCAGGCCGCCGCAATGACAGATATCGGGCTGGATGATGTCCACGGCGCGCAGGGACAGCAGGTCGTGGAACTCGGTGCGCTCGATCAACCGTTCACCGGTTGCCAGCGGCACGCGCGTCCGTTCCGCGACCGCCCGCAGCGCGGCGAGTTCACCGGGCGGCACGGGTTCCTCCACGAACATCGGCCGGCCCGGCGCCAGCGCCTCGATATAGGCGAGCGACGCGGCGGCGCTGGCCGGGCGGCCGTGGAAATCCACCATGACCTCGACTTCCGGCCCGACGGCGGCACGCAGCGCGCCCATCATGCGCGCCACCTTGTCCACATCCGGCAGCGGCGCGTGGTAGTGGGTGTACGGGATGAACACGGCCTTGAAGGCCCGGTAGCCCATTGCGGTGACTTCCTGCGCACGGGCGACCAGCGGTTCGGCATCCGTCGTCTCATAGACCGCGCGCATGTCGCCGAGGCCGAGATGCGTATAGACGCGCACGCGGTCGCGGACCTTGCCGCCGAGCAGCCGCCAGACCGGCACGCCGAGCGATTTGCCGAGAATGTCCCACAGGGCGATCTCGATGCCGGATATCGCGCTCATGCCGATCGCGCCTAGCCGCCAGAACGACTGTTTGTGCATGGCACGCACGGCCTGTTCGATGTCCCGCGGATCGCGGCCGAGCAGCAGCGGCGCCAGATCCTCGATCGCGCCGACGACGGATTTGGTCTTCCACTCCAGGGTCGCTTCACCCCAGCCGACCAGACCGGGCTGGTCCGTGACCACGCGCACGAACACCCAGTTGCGCATTTCGGCGTTCACGACACGGGTTTCGATGCCGGTGATCTGCAAGGCGGTTCTCCTGTCCTATGCGGCCCGACGCCCAATTGTCATATGTTTCTCGCAGGCTGGAGCCGTTCCTTGACCGCTCATGGTGCAGTGCAGCGCAACTTTCTGTCGGACGAGATTGCGACCCGGTTGCCGGCGGATCGAATTCATCGTATGAATGCGACGTAGCACCAGCGGCCCCGCCGATCAAGCGAGAGATGGGCCAATGCGCGGGCGGGGAGGGAGAGGAAGCGTCGTGCAATCGCGCCACGGGTTCGGCAACTCTCTGATCGGTCTGATCAACCGGATCGGCGCCGTCTGGGTGGCTGTCATCGGCCTCTATGTCGTCAGCGGCGCGATCTCGCCGGCGATGTTCCAGATCGGGCAGGTGCTGAACATTCTTCAGGTGGCCGCCTTCCTGGGCGTGATCGCCTGCGGCCAGACCCTGGTGCTGCTGGCCGGCGGGATCGACCTGTCGCAGGCCGGCGTGGTCACGCTGGTCAACATCGTTGCCGCCGAGATCATGGGCGGGCACGCCGCCAACATTCCCGCGGCGGTCGCCGCATGCGTGCTGCTGGCGCTCGCCGTGGGGGTGGGGAACGCAATCACCGTCACGCGCCTCGGCGTGACCCCGCTGATCGCGACGCTCGGGATGAATGCGATCCTGTATGGCGGGGCGCTGGTCTATACCGGCGGCGCGCCGCATGGCGGCATTGCCGCCGCATTCGCCGGCATCGGCGCCGGCTCCGTGTTCGGCCTGCCGTCCGCCACGCTGATCTGGCTTGCGCTGTCGGCCGCCGTTGCCTGGATCACCCGCGCCACCGCATTCGGCCGCGCGCTGTATGCCGCCGGCGCGAATCCGGTGGCCGCGCATCTCGTGGGCGTCCCGGTCGCGCGGACCATCGGGATTGCCTATGTCGGCGCGTCGCTGCTGGCCGGTGCCGGCGGCCTGCTGATCACGTCCTATATCGGCGCGCCGAGCCTCGGTATCGGCGAGCAGTTCACGCTGACATCGGTTGCCGCCGTGGTGATCGGGGGAACCGCGCTGTCGGGCGGCATCGGTTCCGTCGTCGCCACCGTCGGGGGCGCGATCTTCGTCACCGAACTGGCGAGCTTCACGACCATCGCCCGCATCTCGACCGGGATGCAGTACGTGGCGCAGGGCGCGCTGATCGCGCTCAGCGTGCTCGCCTACCGCGCGGTTGCCCGCGCCCGTGCCGCATGACCGTAGCCATGCCAAATCAGGGAGGAGTTGCCATGACCGTCAAAGCCACGCGCCGTACCATGCTCGCCGGAGCGGCTGCACTCGCGCTTGCACCGCTGGCCGCGCGTGCGGCCGATCCGATCGCCAATGCCAAGATCACGCCGCTCGGCGGCATGGTCACCGGCAAGCAGAAGAAGGGGCCGTGGCGCATCGGCTTCTCCAACGGGTTTTCCGGCAATTCCTGGCGCGCCATGTGCCTCGCCGCGCTGAAGCAGGAGGCGGCGGCGCATAAGGCGCAGATCGCCGATCTGATCATCGTCGACGGGCAGGGCGACATCACCAAACAGGTGAACGATATCGAGGGACTGATCAATCAGCAGGTGGATGCGATCCTGTGCATTCCCAACTCGGGCTCCGCGGTTGCCAACGTGCTGCGCGACGCGACGAAGGAGGGGATCGTCACGGTCCCGTTCAATCTGCCGGTGGACGGCGAGGCATGGACCACCTATGCCGGCACCGACCCGACCAACAAGGGCATGGCGCTCGGCCAGTGGCTCGCCAAGGCGCTTGGCGGCAAGGGCAAGATCGTCGGCCTGGGCGGGCTGCCGGGCAATTCCTACACCGCCGCATGCTGGGCCGGCACGAAGGAGGCGTTCAAGGGCACCGACATCGAGGTGCTAGCGATGAAGGACGCATTCTGGGAGGAGGATCGGGCGAAGGTCGTGATGGCCGACCTGATCGCGGCCTATCCGCAGATCGACGGCATCTGGTGCGATGGCGCCCAGGACGCGACCGGCGCGTGCAAGGCGCTGCTGGCGGCCAACCGCCCGCTGGTGCCGGTGACGGGGGATGACTACAACGGCCTGCTCAAGCTCTATGCGGCGGACAAGGCGAGCCAGCCGAAATTCGACTTCGGCCTGATGAGCGAGCCGACATGGGAAAGCGTCATCGCCCTCCGCGCCGCGCTCACGCTGCTCGGCGGCGGGAGTGTTGCGAAGCGCCAGATCATCCAGCCGGGCTTCATCACCCCGGCGAACTATCGCCAGTATATCAAGGCCGACATGCCGGATGGCGTGTTCGTCGATACCAACCTCGATGACGCCACCCTGAAGCGCATCTTCGGCTGAGCTGCGTCTTCCCGTTCCGCGCAGTCGCTGCGGAACGGGAAGATTGCCCCTTCCCCCGGACGGCAGGATGAACCACTGACCGCGCTAGCAACGACGCTTCCGCCCCTGCTTGCCGTCGCCGGCGTCAGCAAGCGCTTCCCCGGCGTGCGCGCGCTGCATGACGTTTCCTTCGACGTGCAGGCGGGCGAAATCCATGCCCTGATCGGCGAGAATGGCGCCGGCAAGTCCACGCTGATGCGCGTGCTGGCCGGCGTCTATCAGCCGGATTCGGGGCACGTGCGGATCGACGGCGCGCCGGCAAGGCTGGCGACGCCGGCGGATGCGTTCGCGCGCGGCATCGCGATGGTCTATCAGGACACCCGCCTCGTGCCCGTGCTCGATGGCGCGGCCAATCTCTATCTGGGGCGCGAACCGGCGTTCGGCCCGCTGCTCGACCGGGCACGCATGCTGCGCGACGGGGCGGTGCTGCTTGCGACACTTGGGGATGCGCCCGATCTGCGCCGGCCGGTGTCGGACCTGTCACGCGCCGAAAGCCAGATGCTGGAGATCGGACGCGCGCTTGCGCGCGACGCCCGCGTGCTGATCCTTGACGAACCCACCTCCGCACTGACGAGCGCGGAGACGCGCAGCCTGTTCGAGCGCCTGCGGGATCTGCGTGCGCGCGGCGTCGCCATCGTCTTCATCTCGCACCGCATTCCCGAGGTGCTGGCGCTCGCCGACCGGGTGACGGTGCTCAAGGACGGGGAGCGTGTCGGCACCTTGCCGATCGCCGCGGCATCTGCCGACCGGCTGGTGGAGATGATGGTCGGCCGCGCGATGGCGCTCGCCTACCCGCCCCGTGGCCGCGCCTTCGGTGCGCCGGTGCTGGAGATCGACGGCACGCCTGCAGGCGGGCGGCCGCTGCGTCTGACGGTTCACGCCGGGGAGATCGTGGGTCTCGGAGGCGTCCAGGGGTCGGGCCAGCAGGAACTCGCGCGAAGCCTGTTCGGGTTGCACGGCTTCGCCGGCACCCTTCGGCTGAACGGCGCGGCGCTGACGCTCAACGGACCGCGTCAGGCGATCGCTGCCGGCCTGATCTATGTGCCCGCGGACCGGCGCGGGGAGAGCCTGTTCCTGCCGCACGGCATTCGCGCCAACGTCACGGCCGCCCATCTGCGGGCGTGGTCCCGCGGCGGCGTCATCGATGCCGCGCGTGAACGGGCGGAGGTGGCGCGGCAGATCACCGCCCTGCGCATCCGCGCGCCGTCGGCCGAGCAGCCGGTGGCGCTGCTCTCCGGCGGCAATCAGCAGAAAGTCGTGTTCGCGCGCTGGTTCCTGGCATCCGCCCGCGTGCTGGTGTTCGACGAACCCACGCAGGGCGTCGATGTGGAGACGAAGCTTGAGTTGTATCGGCTGATCCGTGGACTGGCCGACGGCGGAATGGCCATCGTCGTCGTTTCGTCGGATGTGCTGGAACTGATCGGCCTGACCGATCGTATCGCCGTGTTTTCCGCCGGCGGCATCGCAGCCGAATTGCCGGCCGCCGGCGCGACCGAGGAAGCGGTGATCGGAGCATCCGTGCTCCCGGGGCGCCAGGACGGGGCGTCGCCTGCACCACAGGCCGGCACGCCCGCGCGTCGGCCGGCCGTGCGCCCCGGAGCCTTGCTGGTTCGCCGCTACGCAGCGCCGCTCGTGCTGCTGGGGCTGATCGCCGTGCTTGCCGGCGCGACCGCCGCAGCCTCCCCGTATTTCCTGACGCCGCGGACGATTTCCAGCCTGCAAATTCAGACGGCGCCGCTGGCACTTGCATCACTCGGCCAACTCGCGGTGTTGCTGGTCGGCGGCATCGATCTGTCGATCGGCCCGACGATCAGCCTGGTCACCGGCATTGCCTCCGTGTTGATTGCGGGCAACGGCTCGCCGCTGATCGGCATCGCCGTCGCGATCGGCACCGGGCTGCTGGTCGGTGCCGGCAATGCGGCGCTGGTGGAACTGCTCGCCATTCCCGACCTGATCGCGACCCTCGCGAGTTTCTCGGTGGTGCAGGGTCTCGCGCTGATCGTGCGGCCGTCGCCGGGCGGCAGCGTCGCGGACGCGGTTGCCGATCTGCTGACGACGCGGATCGGCGTCGTCGCTCCGGTCTTTCTGGTTGTGGTCGGGGTCTACGTGCTGGCCGAGCTGCTGCTGCTGCGGGGGCGGGTGGGCGCGCGGCTCTATGCCGTGGGATCGAGCCCGGAGGGGGCACGCGCCGCAGGCATCCCGGTGCGTCGCGTGCGTGCCCTGAGCTACGTGTTCAGCGGCCTTGCGGCATCGGTCGCGGGACTGCTGGTGGCGGCGCGCATCGGCTCGGGCGATCCGCAGGCCGGGTCGGCATTCACTCTTGCCTCCGTCACGGCCGCCGTCGTCGGCGGGGCATCGGTGTTCGGCGGCATCGGCACTGCGGCGGGCGCGTTGCTGGGATCGCTGCTGCTGATCCTGGTGCAGAATGCGCTGAACCAACTGCATGTCACGCCATATTGGCAATATGTCTGCACCGGCGCGCTCACGCTTGCGGCCGTTGCGGCATTCTCACGGCGTCGCAAGGGGAGGTAGTGCATGTCCGAAGTCCGCCTTGTCGTCGATTGCCGCGCCAAGCTCGGCGAAGTGCCGGTCTGGGACGTGGAGGAGCAGACCCTGTACTGGGTGGATATCGAGGGCCGGCGTCTCTATCGCCTGGACCCCGCGAACGGCGCGACAGCGCAGTGGGACTTTCCCGAACGGATCGGAAGCTTCGCGCTGCGCCGCTCGGGCGGTCTGGTCTGCGCGTTCGAGTCGGGGCTGGCCTTCTTCGATCCGCCCAGTGGCGACATCGAATGGATCGCGCGGCCGGAAGCGATGATCCGGCGCAATCGCATGAACGACGGCAAATGCGATCGTGCCGGTCGGTTCTGGGTGGGCAGCATGGACGACCGGCTTCAGGAGCACACCGGTTCGCTGTTCCGCCTCGACCCGGATCGCAGCGTGCACCGGATGGACGGCGCGATCGGCATTTCCAACTCGCTGGCTTGGAGCCCCGACAACCGCATATTCTATTTCGCCGATACGATGGACGGCACGATCTACGCCTATGACTTCGATCTCGCGGCCGGCACCATCGCGAACAAGCGTGTGTTTGCCACCACCAAGGATCAACCCGGCAATCCCGATGGCTCGACGATCGATGCCGAGGGGTTCCTGTGGAACGCCCAGTGGGATGGCTGGCGCCTCGTGCGATATGCGCCGGACGGCCGCGTC
>JAKAZX010000436.1 GCA_021826485.1 Pseudomonadota bacterium
GCGGCTGATCAGTTCGCCAGCCGTGCGGTCGTATTCCAGCGGCCCCTTGGTCAGCGGGCAGACCAGCACCTCCAGCAGCCGCGGATCGATCGGCACCGGCGGCGACGCCGGCAACTCGGACTCAGCCATCTCTCCCTCCTCGCGGGGCATAGGCGCGATGCTCCAGCATGGCGGGGCGGCCGGGCAAGTCCAGCCGCACCGGGGCCGCCGGGCGCTCGGCGATCACCCGGCCGCGGCGCACCACCAGCAGGCGCGGCGCGCGCAGCCGGATCGCCTCCACCGGGTCGGCGGCGTCCAGCACCACCAGATCGGCATGACAGCCGGGCGCGATGCCGTAGCCGGTGAGGCCGAAGATGCGCGCCGCCTCCGTGGTGACGGCGGCGAAGCACCAGGCCATGTCCTCGCGCCCGGTGAGCTGGCCGACATGCAGCGCCATATGGGCGACATCCAGCATGTCCGCATTGCCGAGCGGATACCACGGGTCCATCACGCAATCATGGCCGAAGGCGACGGTTGCGCCGACGGCGCGCAGTTCCGCCACCCGCGTCATGCCACGCCGCTTCGGGTAGCTGTCGTGCCGGCCCTGCAACGTGATGTTGATCAGCGGGTTGGCCACCGCGGCCACCCCCGCCTCCGCGATCAGCGGCAGCAGTTTCGAGACGTAGTAGTTGTCCATCGAATGCATGGACGTCAGGTGCGAGCCGGTGACCCGGCCGCCGAGGCCCAGCCGCCGCGTTTCCGCGGCCAGCGTCTCGATATGGCGCGACAGCGGGTCGTCGCTCTCGTCGCAATGCATGTCCACCATCAGGCCGCGCCGGGCGGCAAGCTCGCACAGGGCGCGCACGCTAGTGGCGCCGTCTTGCATCGTGCGCTCGAAATGCGGAATGCCGCCGACCACCTCCACCCCCAGGTCGAGCGCCCGCTCCAGGTTCGCCGCGGCACCGGGGCTGCGCAGATAGCCGTCCTGGGGAAAGGCGACGAGTTGCAGGTCGAGCCAGGGGGCGACCCGGCGCTTCACCTCCAGCAGCGCATCGACCGCCAGCAGCCGGTCGTCGCAGACATCGACATGCGAGCGGATCGCCAGCAGCCCCTGCGACACCGCGAGGTCGCAGTATCTGAGGCCGCTTTCCACCAGCGCCTCGTGCGTCAGATGGGGCTTCCGCTCGCCCCACAGCGCGATCCCCTCGAGCAGCGTGCCGGAACGGTTGAAGCGCGGGTTGCCGAGGCTGAGGGCGCTGTCCAGGTGGAAGTGGATGTCCACGAAGGGCGGCGAGGCCAGCCGGTGATCCAGGTCGATCTCCCGCCCCGCGGTGCCGGCGATCGCGGGTTCGACGGCCACCACCTTCCCCGCCGCGATGCCGATATCGGCCCGCCGCCCGTCCGGCAGCACCGCGCGGCGCAGCAGCAGGTCCAGCATCAGCTTGCCCGGGGGCGGCCCGACCCGGCCGCCTCGTGGGCGTCGATCACCAGCAGTGCGCGCAGCGCAGCGGTGCGGTGCGCGGCATCGGAGGCCTCCAGCAGCGCCTGTTTTTCGGCGATGTCGAAGGGGCAGGCCATGCACAGCGTGGTCACCAGCGCCTCGTCCGCCATCCCGCCGATCGCCTCCCAGTTCGCCTCGATCCCCTGGCGGGTGAAATAGCCGCGCAGATCGGCGAGCAGGCCGGCGCGGTCGCAGCCCGGGCCGGCCGGCGCCGGCGCCAGGTCCGCGGCATACGGGCCGAACGATGCGCGCACCCGCCGGTAGCCGCGCTGCGGCGGCAGTTCCGCGGCGATGGTGAAGCGGATCAGGCCGATCAGGGTGATCAGGAACCGCCCGTCCTCGGTCTCGCTGAACGCCGCGATCCGCCCCAGGCAGCCGACCCGGTAGAGGCCCGGGCCGGCCTCGCCCTCCGGCTGGCGCGGGTCCGGCTGCACCATGCCGAGCAGCCGGCCGGCAGCGAGCGCGTCCTCGGTCATCGCGAGGTAGCGCGGTTCGAAGATGTTCAGCGGCAGCCGGCCGCGCGGCAGCAGCAGCGCCCGGGCCAGCGGAAACACCGGAACGATCTCCGGCAGTTCCTCCAGCCGCGGCGGCGCAAGCGGCATCAGCGGAACAGCAGCGCCGACAGCTTCCGCCGGGCGGCCATGGTGGCCGGGTCGTCGAAGCCCCAGGCTTCGAAGAACTTCAGCAGTTGCAGCCGGGCGGCGTCCTCATTCCAGGCACGGTCGCGGCGGATGATCTCCAGCAAGGCCTCCGCCGCCGCCTCGCGCTGGCCGTCGGCGTTCAGCGCGGTCGCCAGGTCGTAGCGCGCCTGGTGGTCGGCCGGGTCGGCGGCGAGCCGCTTCTGGTAGGTCGAGAGCTTGGCGCGTGCCGCCCGCCCCTCCTCGGCCAGCGCGAGCGCGCTGCGGGCACCGGCGATCTCGGCATGGTCGGCGAGCTTGGGCGGCACCTGGTCGAGTGCCTGGCGCGCCTCCTCCTCCCGCCCCAGGGCGAGCAGGGCGCGGGCGAGGCCGCCCCAGGCCTCGGCGCTGTCCGGCTCCTGCTGCAGCGCGGCGCTGAAGATCTCCGCCGCCTCCTCCGCCTGCCCCTGTTCCAGCGCGGCCTTGGCCTCGGCCAGCAGGTCGGCGCCCGGCATGGTGCCGCCGGCCACCTTCAGCAGGTTCTCGATGAACCGCCGGACCTCGGATTCCGGCAGGGCGCCCTGGAACAGATCGGCGATCTGCCCCTGCCAGAACGCGGCCACGGTGGGGACGGACTGCAGCGGCAGGCCGAGCTGGGCGAGCTGGCGGACCAGCGCCTGGTTCTTGTCGATGTCGATCTTGACCAGCCGGATGCGCCCGCCGGCGCTGCGGACGACCTTCTCCAGCGTCGGCGTGAGCTGCTTGCAGGGCCCGCACCAAGTCGCCCAGAAATCAACGATCACCGGCTGGTTGCGCGACGCCTCGACCACGTCGCGCATGAAAGTGGCCTGATCGCCCTCGATGATGACGCCGTCGGCGGGTGCCGCGGACGGGGCTTGCTCGGCCGGGGCGCCGCGCGCGGCCGCCGGCTTCTTGCCGATGATGAAATCCATGGCGCGTCCTCGCCTGCTCCTGCGCAGTAGATGTTGTGGCGGAAGCCGGCCACAAGCCACGAAACGCGCCGGCAGGCAAGCCACCCCGCGGCGCGGAGCGAAGCCCGCTTGCAATGGCCACCGAACCCCCCTATGAGGCCCCCCGTCATCGACGCGGGCGTAGCTCAGGGGTAGAGCACAACCTTGCCAAGGTTGGGGTCGAGGGTTCGAATCCCTTCGCCCGCTCCAGATTTTCACATGTCCATACCGGGCGCATGGGTGACGATCTGTTCCTAAGACATGGGTGACAAC
>JAKAZX010000437.1 GCA_021826485.1 Pseudomonadota bacterium
GCGTACGGCCGCAGCGCGGCCCAGGTGGTGCTGCGCTGGATCCTGCAGAAGGGCGTGGCAATCACCACCATGTCGACGAAGCCGGCCAACATCGCGGCGAACTTGGCCGTCATGGACTTCACCCTTTCGAGCATCGATATGGCCCGCATCGACGCCATGACCGCGACCGGACGGCGCATCGTCGGCCGCGCCACGGTGCCCTGGGCGCCGGATTGGGATTGAGACGCGCCGCGGCGCAACCGGAGGAGGCAGCATGAACCCGACCGAGCGACGGAAACTGGGGCGCGTCGATCTGGCGGTGACGGCCTTCGCCTTCGGCACCGCGCCGCTGGGCAACATCTTCCATCCGGTGCCGGATGCGGCCGCACAGGACATGATCCGTGACGCCTGGGACGCCGGCATCCGCTATTTCGACACCGCGCCGATGTACGGGCATGGCCTCGCGGAACTGCGCACCGGCGAGGGGCTGCGCTGGCAGGCGCGCGACGATTTCGTGCTGTCCTCGAAGGTCGGGCGGCTGCTGCGGCCGGCGCGGCGCGCCGATATCGCCTTCGCGCCCTGGGTCGATGCCGCGCCCTTCACCGCACATTTCGACTACAGCTATGACGGCACCATGCGCGCGTTCGAGGACAGTTTGCAGCGGCTGGCGCTGGAGCGGATGGACATCTGCTTCATCCACGACATCGACGTGTTCACCCGCGGCGCCGAGCAGCCGGCGGTGTTCGCCGCGGCGATGGACGGATGCTGGAAGGCGCTGGAGCGACTGCGGCGCGAGGGCACGGTGAAGGCGATCGGCGTCGGGGTGAACGAATGGCAGGTCTGCCACGCCGCCCTGCAACAGCGCGACTTCGATTGCTTCCTGCTCGCCGGCCGCTACACGCTGCTGGAGCAGGAGGCGCTGGATGCGTTCCTGCCGCTGTGCCAGGAACGCGGTGCCGCGGTGGTCGTGGGCGGCGGCTTCAATTCCGGCATCCTCGCCACCGGCGCCCGGCCCGGCGCCAAATACAACTACGCCCCGGCGCCGCCCGCGGTGCTGGAGAAGGTCCGCCGCATCGAGGCGGTGTGTGCCGAATACGGCGTGCCGCTGCCCGCCGCGGCGCTGCAATTCGTGGTCGCCCATCCCGCCATTCCATCGTTCGTCGCCGGCACGCGCACGGTTGCGCAACTGCGGCAGAATCTGGACTGGTTCAGCCAGCCGATCCCGCGCGAATTCTGGTCCGCGCTGCAACGCGCCGGGCTGCTGCGCGAAGATGCGCCGGTGCCGTGACCGGCGCGGGCGAAGCGCGGACCGCCGCGCCCCGCGCGCGCGATGCCGAGGCGACGCGGCGGCGCATCCTGCAGGCCGCCAAGCGCGAGTTCGCGCGGCTCGGCTTCGGGGGCGCCCGCGTGGACCGGATCGCCGAGCGCGCCAAGGCCAACAAGCGGATGATCTACCACTATTTCGGCGGCAAGGAGGCGCTGTTCACCGCAGTCGTCGAGGAAGCCTATCACGACATCCGCGCCGCCGAACGCGCGCTGCATCTTGATGCGATGGAGCCGGAGGCCGCGCTCGACCGGCTGGTGGAATTCACCTGGGCCTACTATCTCGCCAATCCGGAGTTTCTCACGCTGGTCAACAGCGAGAATCTGCACAAGGCACGGCACCTGAAGGGTTCCCGGGCGATCCGGCGCGATCATCCCGGCTTCCTCGGCGTGCTGCAGCGCGTGCTGGAACGCGGCGCGGCCAAGGGCGTGTTCCGGCCGGGCATCGACCCCGTGCAGCTCAACATCACCATCGCGGCGCTCGGCTACTACTACCTGACCAACCGCTACACCGGCGCGATCGTGTACGACCGCGACCTGATGACGCCGGCCGCCCTGGCGGAGCGGCTCGCGTTCAACATCGAGACGGTGCGCCGGCTGGTGCGGGCATGATGGACGCGCCCGGCACCATCCGCCTCTCGCTCGCGGCACCGGTGGCGCGGCTGACGATCGACCATCCGCGCCGGCGCAACGCACTGACCGGCGCGATGCTCCGCGAACTCGACGCCGCGGCGGAACGCCTCGCCGCCGCGCCGCAGGTTCGGGTGGTGCTGATCGATGCCGCGCCCGGCGCCTGTTTCTGCGCCGGCGGGGATGTCACCGAATGGGGCGCGCTGCCGCCGGGCCGGATGGGGCCGGGCTGGATCCGCGACGGCAACCGCGCCTTCGCCCGGCTGGCGGCGCTGCCGGCGGTCTCGATCGCGCTGCTCGGCGGCGATGCCCTGGGCGGCGGGCTGGAACTGGCGCTCGCCGCGGATTTCCGCATCGCCGCCGACGGCATCCGCCTCGGCTTTCCCGAGACCGGGATCGGCGCCATCCCCGGCTGGCTGGGCGGCGTGCGGCTCGGCCTGCTCGCCGGCCCCGCGGTCGCGCGGCGGCTGGTACTCCTGGGCGAGCTGCTGGATGCCCGCGCCGCGCGCGATGCCGACGTGGTCGATGAAGTCGTGCCGGCGGCGCAGCTTGCCGCGCGCGGGCAGGCGATGGCGGAAGCGGTGCTGCGCCGGGCGCCGACCGCGACCGTGCAGGCGAAGCGGCTGCTCGCCCCGCTGCTCGATCCCGCCCGGCACGCAGCGGCGCACGAGGCCGCGGCGGATGCCTGCCTCGGCTCGCCCGACGGCGCGGAGGGGTTGCGCGCGTTCCGCGCCAGGCGCGCGCCGGACTATGCAGGGATGATCGCATCCCCCCGCCCCCTGGCCGGCTGATACAGGAGGATCGCCATGCCCATCGTCCGGCTGCCGACGACCGACCGGCGCATCGAGGCAGTGACCGTCACCGACCCCTGCCCCTATCCCGCCGCCGGCGCGGGCGAATTCAACCGCGTCGCCTATGCCGCCGCTCATGTGGTGGCCGACCCGCTCGCCGCCGCCGATCCGTGGGAGCGGGCGGCGGTGGACTGGGACGCCACGCTCGCCTTCCGGCGGCACCTGTGGGGGCTCGGGTTCAAGGTGGCGGAGGCAATGGACACCTCCCAGCGCGGCATGGGCCTCGACTGGCCGACCGCGCGCGAGCTGATCCGCCGGTCGGTCGCCGAGGCGCGGGCGATCCCGGGCGCCGATCTCGCCTGCGGGGTGGGCACCGACCAGTTGGCGCCGGGGCCGCAGGCGGGGCTGGCCGCAGTGCGCGCCGCCTATGAGGAGCAGCTTGCCGCGGTGGAGGCGGCGGGCGGGCGCGCCATCCTGATGGCGAGCCGTGCCCTGGTGGCGGCGGCGCGCGGCGCCGACGACTATCTGCGCCTGTATGGCGACCTGCTGCGCCAGGCGCGCGAGCGGGTCATCATCCACTGGCTCGGCCCGATGTTCGATCCGGCGCTCGCC
>JAKAZX010000438.1 GCA_021826485.1 Pseudomonadota bacterium
GGTCCGCCGCCGCCGTCTGCACCGGCGCCGCCGGCGGCGGCGTGGCGGCGGCAACCGGCGCGGGCGAGGCCGGCCGGGCCGGCGGCCCCAGCGCCTGCAACACCGCCCCGCCGGCCAGCACGGCCACCAGCACCCCGCCCCAGAACCAGAGGAGGGTGCGCCAGCCGCTTCGCCCGCGTCGCCGCGTCTGCCCCCGCACCGTCCCGTCCCTCCGCCCGCTCAGTCGCCGGCGGAGCATCGCCCGATCACGTTACTGCGAGGCGTGCTTCGACGGCGCCATCGCGCGGGCGACGTCCAGCGCCTCCTGCAACTGGAAGTCGGTGGACGGCTTGGCCGGATCGAACGCGGGCCAGTTCTCGGGCGGCAGCTTCGGGATGTCCTTGACGATCGGCGGCAGGTCGGTGCGCGGCGGCGGGGTGTCGGTCTGCGGCACGCCGCCGGTGTTGCGCAGCGCCTTGTTCAGATCGGCTTCGCGCTCCGGCCCGAAATGCGCCGGTTCGGTACGGCTGGACTGCACCGGCACGTCCGGCACGATGCCGAGCCCCTGGATCGACCGGCCGGACGGCGTGTAGTAGCGCGCCGTGGTCAGCCGCATGGCGCCGTTGCCGGGCAGCGGGATGACGGTCTGCACCGACCCCTTGCCGAAGCTGCGGGTGCCGAGCAGCACGGCGCGGCGATGGTCCTGCAACGCCCCGGCGACGATCTCGCTCGCCGAGGCGGAGCCGCCGTTGATCAGCACCACCATCGGCATGCCGCCGCTGATGTCGCCGCCCTTGGCGTTCCAGCGCTGGCTGTCCTCCGGATGGCGGGCGCGGGTGGAGACGATTTCACCTTCGTTGATGAAATCATCCGACACCGCGACCGCCTGATCGAGCAGCCCGCCCGGGTTGTTGCGCAGGTCGATCACCAGCGCCCGCAGCTTGTCGCCCGATTCGGTCTTCAGTTGCTGGTACGCCTTGCGCAGCCCGCTGTCGGTCTGCTCGTTGAAACTGGTGATGCGGATGTAGCCCACGTCACCTTCCAGATGCGCCTTGATGACCTGGATCTTGATGACCTCGCGCGTCAGGCTGACCTCGATCGGCTTGTCCACGCCTTCGCGCTTGATGGTCAGCTTGATCTTGCTGTTCGGCGGCCCGCGCATCATGTCCACCGCGTCGTTCAGCGCGATGCCCTGCACGCTCTTGCCGTCGAGTGACAGGATCAGGTCGCCGGACTTGATGCCGGCCCGGCTGGCCGGCGTGTCGTCGATCGGGCTGACCACCTTGATCAGCCCGTTATCCTCGGTCACCTCGATGCCCAGGCCGCCGAATTCGCCGCGCGTCTGCACCTGCATGTCGCGGAAGCTTTTCGCGTTCATGTAGTTGCTGTGCGGGTCGAGGCCGGTCAGCATGCCGTTCAACGAATTTTCGATCAGGTCGCGATCATCGACCGGATCGACATATTCGGCGCGCACCCGTTCGAACACGTCGGCGAACAGGTTAAGCATCTGATAGGTTTCCGTGTGGCCGCTGTCCTCGGCCCAGGCGGCCGGGAACAGTTTCAGGCCGGTGTGCCGGGCCAGCAGCCCGGAGGCGGGGCCGGCCGCGACGCCCGCGATGAACGCGGTTCCCAGCAACAGCCCTGTGCGTAGCTTCATCCTTGTGTTCCTCTCGCGCCGCGGCGCATGACGCATGATCCGACTACGGTCGGGACGCCGGGTCGGATGACCCCTTAGAGTGGCGGGCTAGGACCGCGCATGCAAGAACGGCGCTGGATCCACCGGCTCCCCGTCCTTGCGCAGCTCGATATAGAGGGTCGGGCGGGTCGTGTCGGGGGCGCGCGGGTCCCATCCCGGCATCACGCCGACCGGCTCGCCGAAGGCGACGCGCTGGCCGGTGGCGGCGTCCATCCGCGCGAAGCCCGATAAGACAAAGTGATAGCCGCCGCCGCAATCGACGATCATCAACTGGCCGAAGCTGCGGAACGGGCCGGCGAACACCACCCGGCCGCCGCACGGGGCGACCACGCGGGCGCCGGGCGGGGTGGCGAAAGTGTCGCCGGTGGCAGGCCCCGCCTCCCCCGGCTGGCCGAACACGTGCACGAGGCTGCCGGCGACCGGGCCGGGCAACTGCCCGCGCGGATCGCCGAGGCCCGGGCCGTCCGGGCGGGCCAGCGCCTCCTGCCGGGCAGCCGCCGCATCCGCCGCCGCCTGCTGGCGGCGCCGCTCGGCCGCGGCGGCCTCCTCGCGGGCGCGGGCCTCGGCGGCGCGGCGGTCGGCCTCGATGCGGGCGATCGCGGCGCGCAGGCTGTCGGCCCGGGCCGCATCGGCGGCGGCATGCCGTGCGGCCTCGGCGGCGGCATCCTCGGCGGCCTGGCGGTCCTGCGCGGCCTCGGCGATCTGCCGGTCGAGATCGGCCGACAGCCGCGCCTGGGCGGCCTGCGCCTCGGTCAGCGCCGGCAGGGCGGCGTCCAGTTGCGCCTGCGCCGCGGCCACCTCCGCCTGGTCCCCGCGCACCGCCTCGGCGCTGCGCTCCAGCGTGTGCGTCAGGCCGGTAAGCACGATGGCGCCGCGCACCGCCTGATCGGGCGGCATCGGCACCGCCAGCAGCGTCTCCGCCGGGTAGAGCGACAGGCGTTCGATCGCCGGCAGCAGCGGCCGCAGCGCGGCGGCGGCGGCGGCGAGGCGGGCCTGCGCGTCCTGCCGCCGCCGGCTGAGCTCGGCAACCCGCGCGGCGGCGGCGGCCAGCGCATCCTCCGCCGCCTGCAACCGCGCCGCCGCGGCCACGCGCGCCTCCGCCAGATGCTGCTGCTGCCCGGCCGCGGCGGCGGCACGCGCGGCGGCGGCGCGCTGTTCCGCGGTATCGGCCGCATGGGCGTGTTCGGCATCGCGCAGGTCCTGCGCGGTCGGCCCGGCGGCGGCGAGCAGCAGCAGGGCGAGCGGCGCGAGGCGCAGCGGCGTCACCGGTCGATCAGGGCCTTCCCGGTCATCTCCGTGGGCTGCGGCAGGCCCATCAGCCGCAGCAGCGTCGGCGCGATGTCGGCGAGGCGGCCGTCATGCAGCGCCCGCGCCGCGCCGCCGTGCAGCAGCACCGGCACCGGGTTGGTGGTGTGCGCCGTGTGCGGGCCGCCGGTCACGGGATCGCGCATCAGTTCGCAATTGCCGTGATCGGCCGTCACCAGCAGCGCCCCGCCGGCCGCATCGATCGCGGCGACCAAGCGCCCCAGCCCGGCATCCACCGTCTCCACCGCCCGGATCGCCGCCGGCAGGCTGCCGGTGTGGCCGACCATGTCGGGATTGGCATAGTTCAGCACGATCAGATCGTACTGGCCGGAGGCGATGGCGGCGACCGC
>JAKAZX010000439.1 GCA_021826485.1 Pseudomonadota bacterium
CGCATGATCCCCGAAACCCCGCGTCTGCGCGATGATCGGGGCCCGCATCGGCGCCGCGCGTCGCCTCAGGAGCCGCCACGATGAGACAAACCCGGAATCGAATCGGCGCCGCCCGCTGCGTCCGCCCGCTGACCGCCCTGTTGGCGATCATGCTGTTCGGCTGCGTGGGCACGGCGCCCGCGATCCCGCCGGCTGGCCGTACGGGCCGGATCGCGCCGGCGCTGGCCGTCGCCGCGCAGCGGCTGGCGGCGGGCGCGCCGGTGAGCGACTACGCCCAGGGGCCGGTGCGCGCCGACGCGCACGGTCGCCTGCAGGTCTATGTGTCGGTCGATGCGGTCACCGCACAGCATGTGCAGGCATTGCGCGAGGCCGGACTCGAAGACGCGGAGCCCAGTGCGGCGCTGGGCCTGGTGCAGGGCTGGGTGTCGCCGGAGCGGCTGCCGGATCTCGCTGCCTTGCCCTTCGTGACGCGCATCGCGCCGCCGCGCTACGCGCGCGTTCGCTGAGAGCAGCGGATCCGTTTGCAAAACCGGGCATCCTGCCGCGGTTTGCAAGCAAACGGGCGCGGCAAAGCCGCACCACCTTTGTCGCGACGAGCACTTGCGTGCTCGTCGCGGTGGCACATCCATGTGCCGGAGCGGTTTTGCAAACCGCTCAGCGTTCGCTGCGCCGATGGACAAGGCGCCGGAAAACCGGCGCCTTGTCCTGCAACGACGACGCGATCGCGGTCAGCGGCGCAGGCTCACACGCCCGCGGCGCATCGCCTCTGCCGCGGCCAGCGCGCCCAGCGCTGCCAGCAGATCGAGTCCGAGGGCGCCCCCGCCGCCGCCACCGCTGCTCGGCGGCGGCGCGGGCGCTGTCACCGTCACCGTGCGCGTGGTCGTGGCGCTGGTGCTGAAGGCGGTATTGGTGCAGGTCAGCGTCACGGTGTAGCTGCCGGCGGTGGCGAAGGTGACGCTGGGGTTGGCCGCGGTCGAGCCGGGGATGCCGCTGCTGCCGAAGCTCCAGCTCAGCGCGGCGCTGCCGGGTCCGCTGATCGTGCAGCTGCCGGCGAAACTGACCGACTGCCCGGTCTGGATGCTGACGTTGCCGGCCGGCGCGCTGATCGTGGCCACCGGCGTCGACAGCGCCGCGCCGGACTGGTAGGCGTTGACCAGGCCATAACCGTAGACCCCGTTGGGACTGCCGCTGCCCAGGGCCTTGGCGCCGGCCTGCAGCATCGCGTACGGATCCTTGCCCGGGTAGGCCTGCTCCAGCAGCGCCATGATCGCGGCCACCGCCTCCGAGGTGGCCGAGGTGCCGCAGAAAGTGGCGCTGGGCGGCGTGCCCGAATTGGCCTGCCCGAAGCCGCCGACACCGGTTACCAGGACGCAGTCCACCGCCGTGAAGTCGGGCTTCTGCCGCGTGCTGGTGCCGGTCGCCGGTTGCGAGAAGAACACCGGTCCCTGCGAGGCGTAGGGCTCGATGGTGTTGTTGCCCGCGGCGGCGCCGGTGGCGTCGATCGCCGTGGTGGTGATCTCGTACGGCGCCGGCAGCGCCGACTGGCCGTAGATGCTGCCGGCGGGCGTGTTCGGGACCAGCACGATGCCGTGGTTGTTGGCGTACGCGATCACCTTGATGTGCGTGCCGGGATTGCCGGCGCCGTAGTAGATGTGCAGCTGCAGCTGCTGCTGGCTCGTGCCGCTGTTGGTGTAGCTGTTGCCCTGCGTCGGTTGCGGACCGGGCGTGTTGTTGGGCCCGGGCGTGCCGCTGATCACGCAACTGGTGGGCGAGGGCGGACTGGCCGCAGCGCCCAGGTTGATGCCCTGATTGCAGGCCAGCACGTTGCCGCTGGTATCGGTCAGGAACACGTCGTAGTCGTTGGGATCGTTGGGCGCGGTGGCGCTTGGGGGACTGGGGATCCAGGTGTCGTCCCACTGCACGATGTAGGTCACCGTATCGCCCGCGGCCAGCGCGAAGGTCATGCTGGTATTGGGGACGCCGGCGTTGCCAAAGTTCTGCGCCTGCGTGTACTTGACGCCGTTGACGGTGACGTTGACCGGCGTCGGAGTCCAGGTCCCGCTCCAGAAATTCTGCGCGTCGTTGCCGGCCGCGCTGGTCAGGCGGATGTTGGGATGCGCGATGGCGAAGTTCTTCACCGCGGTGGCGAAGCCGCCGTCGGTGAACAGGGCCACGCCGGGAAAGCCCAGATCGTCGGCGATGATGGTGGGCGTGAAGCCGCCGGTGCCGGCGGCGAAGTCATTCAGGCAGGTGACGAAATCGACCGTGGTCGCCGGCCCGCAGAAACCGAGCTTCGCGCCCGGTGCCATGTCGTAGACGATCTCCATCATCGCCGTGCCCTCGAACCCCGAGCCCGGCAGCTTGGCGTCGACGTAGGGCGCCGGATTGGTCGGCAGGTCACCGGTCGCCTGGTCCTTGGCGATGTCGCCGGCGCCGTCGGAAATGATGCCGACCGAGATGCCCGATCCGTTGAGACCGGTCGCCTGGCGGAATTGCGCCGTGCCGAGGATCTGGTCGCCCTGGGTGGTGACCGAGCCGCTGCGCGGCTGCGCGCCGACCGGTGGCAGGTTGCGCCGCGGCACCGCGTAGCGCGGCAGGGTGATGCGGGTGACCTGCGGCAGCGCGGCCAGTTGATACAGCGCCGTCGCCGGTACCCAGGCCTGCACCACGCCGAGCTCGCTGCTGGCGCGGATGCCGGTTGCGCCCAGCGCGGTCAGTGCGCTCGCCGCGGGTGCGCCGCCGGCGCGGTCGAAGCCGAGATAGACCTGCACCTGGCCGCTGCCGTTCCAGCGCGCGGCCAGCGGGGCGGGGCCGCGCGGTTGCCGCTGCTCGGCCAGCGAGCGGGTCATCAGCATGCGCGCCTGCGGTGTGCCCGAGACGGCCGCGATCGCGGCGACCTGCGGCGCCAGCTTGGCGACCGCGGCGGCGGAGGGCGCGCTGTTCATGGCCTGCAGCGAACCCGCAGCGAGCAGTGCGGCCAGTGCCGGCAGCAGCGTTGATCGAAAGAGATGGCGCATCGGTGAACGTCCCCCAGGATGGATTGCCGTGGGCGCAGAGCCGTCGTGCCCCGGAGTTTCCGGATCCCTGCGGCCGACGCTGCGCGATTTCGCCCCGTCATCGGGGTTGGCCTATGCTAACGGTGTCGTTCGCGCAACGCGTGAACCGGGAATCCCACGAAATGACAGCCTTGCGACGGCGCGGACAGGAGCACGGTTTCACCCTGATCGAAATCATGGTGGTGGTGGTGATCATCGCCGTGCTGGCGACGATGATCCTGCCCAACGTCATCGGCCGCGCCGAGGATGCGCGGCTGGCCAAGGCCAAGGCC
>JAKAZX010000440.1 GCA_021826485.1 Pseudomonadota bacterium
TTATCGGCTGCAAGGCGTGAAGATCAACGACAAGCACATCGAAGTGATCGTGCGCCAGATGCTGCAGAAGGTGGAGATCCTGGATCCGGGCGACACCACCTTCCTGATCGGCGAGCAGGTGGACCGCACCGAGTTCGATGCCGTCAACGCCAAGCTGGGCGCCGACGAACGCCCAGCCACCGCGATGCCGGTGTTGCAGGGCATCACCAAGGCCAGCCTGCAGACCAACAGCTTCATCTCGGCCGCCTCGTTCCAGGAGACGACGCGGGTGCTGACCGAGGCGGCGACCGCCGGCAAGGTGGACAACCTGATGGGACTCAAGGAGAACGTGATCGTCGGCCGGCTGATCCCGGCCGGCACCGGCGCGGTGATGAGCCGTCTGAAGGCGATCGCCGCCGGGCGCGACCAGCGCAACCTGGCCGCTGCCCAGCCGGCGCTGGAGGACGCGGCGGAATAGCCCCGCCGCCCCTCCCGCTTCGCATCGACCGCCTCGGCGCCGCCGGCGACGGCGTCGCCGCGGCGCCGGATGGGCGTGCCGTCTTCCTGCCCTTCACCTTGCCGGGGGAGGCGGTGCGCGCCCGCCTGACCGGCGCCCGCGGCGGGGCGCTGACGGCGGCGGCCGAGACCATCGACACCCCGAGCCCCGACCGCGTCCCGCCCGCCTGCCGCCATTTCGGCGCCTGCGGCGGCTGCGCCTTGCAGCACTGGGCGCCCGGCCCGTACCGCGACTGGAAAGCCGGCCGGCTGCGCGAGGCCCTGGCCCGCGCCGGCTTCCCCGACCCGCCCGTCGCCGCCACCGTCGCCGTCGCTCCGGGCGCGCGAATGCGGATGGACCTTGCGCTGCGGCGCCTCGGCGGCCAGCTCCGCCTCGGCCTGCACCGCGCCCGCGCCGCCGAGGTGATCGACCTTGCAGAATGCACGGTGCTGCACCCGGACCTGGTCGCGCTGCTGCCGGGGCTGCGCGCGCTGGCCGGTGGCCTTGCGGCGCTGCGGCGGGAGGGCGCGGCGGTGGCGAACCGGCTGGATCGCGGCATCGACCTGCTGCTGCGCACCGATGCCGCCCTGACCCTGGCCGACCGCAGGCGCCTCGCCGCCTTCGCCGAGGTCGCCGGGCTGGTCCGCCTGTCCTGGGCGCGGGGCGATGCCGACCCCGAGCCGGTCGCCGCCCGCCTGCCGCCCGAGCTGACGCTCGCCGGGGTGAAGGTTCGTCCGGCTCCCGGCGCGTTCCTGCAAGCCGCCGCCACCGGGGCGATCCAGGACGCAGTGCGCGCCGCGTTTCCGGACCGGCTGCCACGCCGGGCGCGGATCGTGGAACTCTACGCCGGCATCGGCACCCTGAGCTTCGTCCTGGCACCGCTGGCCCCGGTCGCGGCCTACGAATCGGATCCGGCGGCGGTGGCGGCGCTGCGGCAGGCCGCCGCTGCCGCCGGGCTGGCCGGGCGGGTCCGGGCGGAGGCGCGGGACCTGACCCGCCGCCCGCTGTCGCCCGCCGAATTGCAGGCCGAGGCGGTGGTGCTGGACCCGCCGGAGGCCGGAGCGGCGGCGCAGTTGCCGGCGCTGGCCGCGGCGAGCCCGAAGCTGGTGGTCTATGTCAGCTGCAACCCGGCGACGCTGTCGCGCGATACCTCGATGCTGGCCGGCGCTGGCTACCGCGTGGCGGCGGCGACGCCGATCGATCAGTTCCTGTGGTCGGCGCGGGTGGAGAGCGTAACGGTGTTCCGCCGGGACGCCGTAGGCGGCTGACCCGTCACCCCGCCGCGAACCCCCTTACCGCCCCCCGCACCGAGGCCAGGTCGTTCGCCACCCGCGTAACCCGCTCCGGCCGCGCGAACAGGTCCGCCAGCCGTGCCGGCAGGGCTGGCCGCAGCCCGGTGGCCTGCTCCATCGCCTCGGGGAACTTGGCCGGATGCGCGGTCGCCATCGCCACCATCGGCACCCCCTGGCCCGCCGGCCGGGCCCGCGCCGCCGCGATGCCCACCGCGCTATGCGGGTCTGCCAGGTAGCCGCAGGCGGCGTGCAGCCGGGCGATCTCCGCCAGCGTGCCGGCATCGTCCAGCCGGAACCCGTGCAGCAGCCCGCGCGCGCGGTGCCAGACCGGGGCCGGCACCGCCATCCGCCCCTCGGCGCGGAACCCCTCCATCGTGGCCAAGGTCGCCGCTGGGTCGCGGTCCAGGAGTTCGAACAGCAGGCGCTCGAAATTGGAGCTGACCTGGATGTCCATGCTGGGCGAAAGAGAGGGCTCCACCGGCCGGACCGACATGTCGTTGCTGTCCAGGAACCGGGTCAGGATGTCGTTGCGGTTGGAGCCGACCACCAGCCGCGCCACCGGCAGGCCGATTCGCCGGGCCACCCAGGCCGCCAGCACGTTGCCGAAATTGCCGGTCGGCACCGCGAAGCCGACCTCGCGGTCAGGCCCGCCCAGCGCCAGCGCCGCGGCGACGTAATACGGCACCTGTGCCGCGATCCGCGCCCAGTTGATCGAGTTCACCGCCGCCAGCCCGAGCTCGGCGCGCAACGCCGCATCGGCGAACAGCGCCTTCACCAGGTCCTGGCAATCGTCGAAATTGCCCGCTACCGCGAGATTGAGCACGTTCGGCGCGGTCACGGTGGTCATCTGCCGCCGCTGCACCTCGCTGGTGCGGCCTTCCGGGTGCAGGATCACGATGCGCACGCGCTCCCGCCCGGCGAACGCCTCGATCGCGGCCGATCCGGTATCTCCCGAAGTCGCGCCGACGATCGTGACATGGGCATCGCGCGCGACCAGTTCGTGCTCGAACAGGCGGCCCAGCACCGCCATCGCCATGTCCTTGAAGGCCAGGGTCGGGCCGTGGAACAGCTCCTGCACGAACAGCCCGGTTTCCAGCTGGATCAGCGGGACCACGGCAGGATGGCCGAAGCCGGCGTAGGCCTCGCGGGCGATGCGCTCCAGCACCGCCTCCGGAATCGCCGCCCCGGCGAAGCAAGACAGGATGCGGGCGGCGAGCGCCGGATACGGCAGGCCGCGCAGCGCCCGCCAGTCAGCGGGGCCAAGCCGCGGCCAGCTCTCCGGCACGAACAACCCGCCGTCCTCAGCGAGTCCGGCCAGCAGCACGTCGGTGAAATCACGCCGGGCGGCCTGGCCGCGAGTGGAGATGTAGCGCATCCTGAATCCCCGGTCAGAAACGGCGGCGGGTGGTGTAGTGCAGCCCGCAGGCGGCACTTTGCGCATCCGCCACCAGTGACTTGCCGCGCACGCGGCCGGTGACCAGCACCCCCGGCCCGCCGCCGCTGATGATGCCGTCGGCGCCGATCCGCGCCAGCACATCGACGCCGCCGGACCAGGGCACG
>JAKAZX010000441.1 GCA_021826485.1 Pseudomonadota bacterium
TGCCGCGCTCGGCGCCGAGTTCCGTGCCCGCAACCTGCCCTGCGACGGGCTGATCCTGCTGTCCACCTATGGCGACGCGCGCGGCTGGAACCGCGGCGTGGGCCATCTGGAGCCGCTCGATCCGGAGTTTGCCGCGTTCGTCGCCCGCCTGCACGCGATCGGCCTGCGCGTGGTGACGCACGAATACCCGGTGCTCCACCACGCCTCGCCGCTTCACGCAGAGGCGGCGGGGAACGGCTACCTGCTCGCCGAAGCGTACCCGGACGTGCCGCCCGCAGGGCGCGGGCCGGCGACCTATCACGACGGCCAGCGCTACCTCGATTTCGCGCGCGCGGAAGTGGGTGCGTGGTGGTGGGACCGGCACCGCGCCCTGCACGCCGCCGGCATCGACGGCTGGTGGCTCGACGGCGGGGAGGGACCGCAGCTTCCGGCCGGCACGCACAACCGCTACGACCTCGCCCGGCAGGCGGCCTTCGCGGCGGGCGAGGCGCGCGACCGGCCGGCGCGCCGGCCGTTCCTGCTGTGCCGCTCGGGCGGCGCCGGCATGCAGCATCATGGCGCCGTCCCCTGGTCGGGCGACACCAACAACAGCTTCGCCACGCTGGAGGGGCAGATCGCAACGGGCCTCAATCTCGGTCTGTCCGGCGTGCCGTTCTGGGGCACCGATATCGGCGGCTATTACCCGACGCTGCCGGAGGATGCGGAGCTGTTCATCCGCTGGTTCCAGTTCGGCGCCTTCACGCCGCTGTTCCGCGCCCACGGCCGCAACTGGCGCATGCGGCTGCCCTGGTCCTACGGGACGGAGACGGAGGCGATCATCCGCCGCTATCTCGACCTGCGCTACCGGCTGATGCCCTACACCTACACGCTCGCCTGGCAGGCGCACCGTTTCGGCCTGCCGCTGATGCGCCCGCTCGTGCTGCATGACCCGGATGACCCGCAGCTCTGGGACATGGCGTCCGCCTATCTCTGGGGTGACGACCTGCTGGTCGCGCCGGTCACGCGCGCGGGTGCCACGCGCTGGCCGGTCTATCTGCCGCGCGGGGAGTGGCACGATTTCTGGACAGGAGAGAGGCATGGCGGCGGCCGCGCGGTGGAGGTCGCAGCACCGCTCGACCGCCTGCCGCTGTTCGTGCGTGCCGGCGCGATCATCCCGATGGCACCGCCGCAGGCGCACGCATTGCCGGCCGGCCCGCAGGAACTTACCCTCCGGGTCCACCCGGCCGGCCGCTCTGCCTTTGAACTCTACGAGGACGACGGCGAGACACGCGCCTGGCAGCGCGGCGCCGGCGTGACCACGCGGTTCACCTGCGACGCCACCGATGCCGGCCTCACCTTCCGCATCGACGCCCCGTCCGGCGACCTTTCCCTGCTGCCGCCGCACCGGCGCTACACGCTCGCCGTCCACGCCCCGCGCCCGCCCCGCGCGGTGCGGCTGCACACCGGCGGCACGCCCGGCTGGCAGCATGACGGCGATCACACGCTGCACGTTGCCGTGCCGTCCCACCCTGCCGAGGTCAGCATCGAATGGTAAGGTCATGACCGCGCATCTGTCCGCGCCCCCATCACTCGAACGCGGCCAGCGCCTTCTGGAGACGTTCGATTATCGCCACGTCCGTCTGCTTCCCGGCGCCCTGCGCGCGCAGGTGGAGCAGGCGCGTGAACTCTATCTCGGAATTTCCGACGACAGCATCCTGCACGGCTTCCGCCGCCAGGCCGGGCTGCCGGCGCCGGGCGAGCCGATGCGCGGCTGGTGCAGCACCAGCAGCGCCGTCATCTTCGGCCAGTTGCTGAGCGGCCTCGTCCGCCTCGGCCGCGCGACCGGGGATGCCGCGCTCGGCACCAAGGCGGTCCGGCTGTTCGAGGGCTGGCGGCAGACCATGCCGGCCGACGGCAATGCCAGGATGCGCCTCTATGACTGGGAGAAGCTGGTCTGCGGCCTGGTCGATCTGCACATCTATCAGGGCGTTGCCGAGGCGCTGCCGATGCTGCGCGCCACCACCGAATGGGCCGCCCGCACTTTCGACCGCACGCGCAATCCTGCCGACGACCATGATTTCTGGGGCGCCGGCCCGGGCGACACCTCGGAATGGTACACGCTGCCGGAGAATCTCTATCGCGCCTATCTCGTCAGCGGCGATGCGCTGTTCAGGGACTTCGCCGATCTCTGGCGGTACGAGGAGTACTGGCGCGGCTTTGCCGACAGCGTCGATCCTGCCGTGGTGCATGCGGTGCATGCCTACAGCCACGTCAACTCGCTCAGCAGCGCCGCCGCCGCCTATCTGGTCACCGGCGATGCGCGTTATTGCCGCATCTGCGTCAATGCCTACGACTTTCTCCAGCGCACGCAGGTCTATGCCACCGGCGGCTACGGCCCGGACGAGCGCCTGATGCGCCCGGACGGCAGTCTCGGCCGCTCGCTCGAATGCTGCGGCTACCACGCGGAAATCCCCTGCGGCGCCTGGGCCGCGTTCAAGCTGTGCGGCTATCTGCAGAGCTTCACCGCCGAGGCGCGGTTCGGCGACTGGGTGGAGACGCTGCTGATCAACGGCCTCGGCGCCGCGCTGCCGCCGGCGCCGGACGGACGCGTGTTCTATTACGGCGACTACCGCCTCTCCGGCGGCACCAAGCAGCGCTACTGGCATGAATGGCCGTGCTGCGCCGGCACCTACATCCAGGCGATGGCGGAATACCACAACCTGATCTATTTCCGCGATGCCGATGGCGTCTTCGTCAATCTGTTCACGCCGTCCGAGCTGGATTTCGAGCACGCGGGCACGCCGGTCATGCTACGGCAGGTGACGGACTATCCCGAGCAGCCGTCCACCGGCATCGAGATTCACACCGAGCGGGCCGTGACCTTCACGCTCCGCCTGCGCATGCCGGGCTGGGCGCGCAGCGCCGCGCTTACGCTGAACGGCGAGCCGCTTCCGGTCGAGGCGGCGCCCGGCGGGTGGCTGGTGCTGCGCCGCGAATGGCAGCCGCACGACCGGTTGACGCTCGATCTGCCGATGGCGCTGCGGCTGCAACCGGTCGATCCGCAGCACCCGGCGCGCGCTTCGGTGCTGTACGGTCCGGTCGTGCTGGCGCAGGACGAGGCGTGCTGCCGCCGCCCGTTCACCTTCGCCGCCGGCACGCGGCTGGAAACCCGCCTGCTGAAGGAACCGGGCCGCTTGCGCTTCCGCATCACCAACGCGGTGCCGGAGCGGCACACCCGCTATCTGGTGCCGCTGTCGGCGCTGCCCGAGAATTGGCCGTATTTCGTCTATTTCGACCTGCACGCGCCGACCCTCTACTGACGCGGCATCAGCGTTGCGGTGTC
>JAKAZX010000442.1 GCA_021826485.1 Pseudomonadota bacterium
CCAGGTCCTCGGGCGGCGTCATTCGTCGTCTCCGCCATCCGGCGGAGCGACGTGGTTGACATGCGCCTTCAGCACCTGGCTCGGGCGGAACACCAGCACCCGGCGCGGCAGGATCGGCACTTCCACCCCGGTCTTCGGGTTGCGGCCGACGCGGCGGCCCTTCTGTCGCACGGAAAACGTGCCGAAGCCGCTGATCTTGACGGATTCGCCGGCCTCCAGCGCCTCCGACATGCGGGCCAGCACCGTTTCCAGCAGCGCGGCGGATTCGTTCCGCGACAGGCCCACCTGGGTATAGATCGTTTCCGCCAGATGCGCGCGCGTGATGGTGCTCATGCGCGACGCTAGGCACGGGACGGGTGCGGCGTCAAGAAATCAGAAAAACCAGCCGCTTGCCCGTCGCGCGCAAGGCAGGACGGCAGGCGGTCAGAACGGAATCTCGTCGTCCAGGTCGCTGCCACCCTTCGGCGCCTCCCAGGACGGGCCGCCGGCCTCCCGCGCCCCGCCGCCGCCGCTGCCGGCCGAACTGCGGGCGGGCGCGCGTTCGCGCGGCTGGTAGCCGCCGCCCTCGCCCGCATCCTCGCCGCGGTCGAGCAGAGTCAGATCACCGCGGAAGCGGCTGATGACCACTTCGGTCGTGTATTTCTCCTGCCCCGACTGGTCGGTCCATTTGCGGGTCTGCAAGCTGCCCTCGACATAGACCTTGCGGCCCTTGCGCAGGTATTTCTCCGCGATATTGCCGAGATTCTCGTTGAAGATCACCACCCTGTGCCACTCGGTGCGCTCCTTGCGCTCGCCCGAGGCGCGGTCGTTCCAGGTCTCGCTGGTGGCGAGGGTGAAATTCACGATCTTGGTGCCGTCCTGCGTCGTCCGCACCTCCGGGTCCTTGCCGAGGTTGCCGACCAGGATGACCTTGTTCACGCTGCCGGCCATTGTCGCCCCTTCCCTGCCACGCGTCTGTGGCCATATAACCAGAACACCTATAGAACGCAATCCGACCTGGGAACCCTCGCATGGCCGGCTCCATCCACGTGCGCGGCGCGCGTGAGCATAACCTCAAGAACGTCGATGTCGCGATTCCGCGCGACAGCCTGACGGTGCTGACCGGGCTGTCCGGCTCGGGCAAGTCCTCCCTCGCCTTCGACACGATCTATGCCGAGGGGCAGCGCCGCTATGTGGAAAGCCTGTCCGCCTACGCGCGGCAGTTCCTGGAACTGATGGGCAAGCCCGATGTCGATGCGATCGACGGGCTGTCCCCGGCGATCTCCATCGAGCAGAAGACCACCAGCCGCAACCCGCGCTCCACCGTCGGCACGGTCACGGAAATCCACGACTACATGCGCCTGCTGTGGGCGCGCGCCGGCGTGCCCTACTCCCCCGCCACCGGCCTGCCGATCGAGGCGCAGACGGTCAGCCAGATGGTCGATCGGGTGCTGGCCATGCCGGAGGGCACGCGGCTGCTGCTGCTGGCCCCGGTGGTGCGCGACCGCAAGGGCGAATACCGCAAGGAACTGGCGGAATTGCAGCGACGCGGCTTCACCCGCGTCAAGGTGGACGGCAAGCTCTATGAAATCGGCGAGGTGCCGGCGCTCAACCGCAAGGTGAAGCACGAGATCGAGGCGGTGGTCGATCGCCTCGTGGTGCGCGACGGCATCGCGCCGCGGCTGGCCGACAGTTTCGAAACCGCGCTCGGGCTGGCCGACGGCGTCGTCTATGCCGAGAATGCCGACAGCGGGGAGCGCACGGTGTTCTCCTCCCGCTTCGCCTGCCCGGTGAGCGGCTTCACGATCGAGGAGATCGAGCCGCGGCTGTTCAGCTTCAACAGCCCGCACGGCGCCTGCCCGGCCTGCGACGGGCTGGGCATGGAAACCTTCTTCGACCCGGCGCTGGTGATCCCGGACGAACGCCGCCCGCTGGGCGAAGGCGCGGTCGCGCCCTGGACCGGCGCGCAGAGCCCGTATTACGACCAGACGCTCGCCAGCCTCGCCAAGCACTTCAAGGTCTCCACCCGCACGCCCTGGTCCGACCTGCCGGCGCGCGTGCGCACCGCCATCCTGGACGGCACCGGGGAGGACGAGGTCAGCTTCACCTACAAGGACAGCGTGCGCAGCTACACCGTGCGCAAGGCGTTCGAGGGCGTGCTGCACAACCTCGATCGCCGCTGGCGGGAAACCGACAGTGCCTGGGTGCGCGAGGAACTGGCACGCTACCAGGCCGAGAAGCCGTGCGCCGTCTGCCACGGCGCCCGGCTGAAGCCGGAGGCGCTGGCGGTCAAGGTGGCGACGAAGAACATCGCCGAAGCCTCCGACCTGTCGATCCGCGCGGCGCTCGCGTGGTTCCAGTCGGTGCCGCCGACGCTGACGCCGCAACGGCAGGAGATCGCGCGCCGCATCCTGCGCGAGATCGTCGAGCGGCTGCAATTCCTGGTCGATGTCGGCCTGGATTACCTCACGCTCGCGCGCGGCTCGGCGACGCTGTCGGGCGGGGAGAGCCAGCGCATCCGGCTGGCCAGCCAGATCGGCTCCGGCCTGACCGGCGTGCTCTATGTGCTCGACGAACCCTCGATCGGCCTGCACCAGCGCGACAACGAACGCCTGCTCGGCACGCTGCGGCGGCTGAAGGCGCTGGGCAACACGGTGCTGGTGGTGGAGCACGACGAGGATGCGATCCGCGCCGCCGACCACGTGATCGACATGGGGCCGGCGGCCGGCATCAATGGCGGGCGCGTGGTGGCGCAGGGCACGCCGGCGGAAATCGCCGCCAACCCGCATTCGCTGACCGGCGACTATCTGTCCGGCCGCCGCCGCATCGACGTGCCGCGGCTGCGCCGCCCGGTGCAGAAGGACCGCGCGATCCGCGTGGTCGGCGCCACCGGCAACAACCTCAAGCAGGTGACGGCGGAGTTTCCGCTCGGCACGTTCACCTGCGTCACCGGCGTCTCCGGCGGCGGCAAATCGACGCTGGTGGTCGATACGCTCTACAAGGCCGCCAGCCGCCGGCTGATGGGCTCGGGCGAGGTGCCGGCGCCGCACGCACGCATCGAGAATCTGGAACTGCTGGACAAGATCATCGACATCGATCAGTCGCCGATCGGCCGCACGCCGCGCAGCAATCCGGCGACCTATACCGACCTGTTCGCGCCGATCCGCGACTGGTTCGCCGAACTGCCGGAAAGCCGCGCGCGCGGCTACAAGCCCGGCCGCTTCAGCTTCAACGTCAAGGGCGGCCGGTGCGAGGCATGCCAGGGCGACGGCGTGCTAAAGATCGAGATGCACTTCCTGCCCGACGTGTTCGTCACCTGCGACGTGTGCAAGAGCCGGCGCT
>JAKAZX010000443.1 GCA_021826485.1 Pseudomonadota bacterium
TGGTGCAGGGCGGGCGCACCACCACGACCAAGATCCGCATGGTCGCCCGCGGCCAGCAATTGCTGCGGGTGGACCGGGAGAACACCGCGCCGCTGCACCCCAAGCTTGCCGAGCGGATGCTGCGGATCGCCTCCGACGCGATGGCGGCGACCTCGATCACCATCCTGTCCGACTATCACAAGGGCGTGCTGGCGGGGGACACGTCGGCCCGGCTGATCGCGGCGGCGCGCCAGGCGGGGCGGCGGGTGATCGCCGACGTGCATGGCAGCGACCTCGCCGCGGTGGCGGGGGCGGACGTGGTGCTGCCGTCGCGGCGCGATCTGGCGCAGGCCACGGGACACGCGACCGACAGCGATGCCGGGGTCGCCCAGGCGGCGGCGGCGCTGCGCCGCGCCCACGGGTTCGGCGCGGTGCTGGTGGGCCGCGGTGGCGAGGGCATGACGCTGGTGGACGAGACGGGCGCCCACCACCTGCGCGCCGAGGTGGCGGAGGTGTTCGACATGGCCGGGGTGGGCGATACCGCCGCGGCGACGCTGGGGGCGGCGCTGGCGACCGGCGCCCCTCTGCCGATCGCCGCCCGGCTGGCCACGCTGGCCGGCGCGATCGCGATGGGCCGCGTCGGCACCGCGGTGGTGCGGGAGCGGGATTTCCTGGACGCGCTGTCCCCGGATGGCGGGCTGCTGCGCAAGATCGTCTCGCTGGAGACCGCGGCCGAGCAACTGGAGCGCTGGCGGCGGCGCGGCTGGCACGCCGGGCTGGCGCAGGGCAGTTTCGACCCGTTCGGCCCCGGCCATGCGCATCTGCTGGCCCAGGCGCGGGCGGCCTGCGACCGGCTGGTGGTCGCCGTCGCCTCCGACGACGCGGTGCGGCGCCGCAAGGGTCCGAACCGGCCGCTGCTGCCGCAGGACGAGCGGGCCGCGCGGATCGCCGCAGTGGCGGGGGTGGACCTGGTGGTGGTGGCGGAGGACGACGATCCGGCGGCGCTGTTGCAGGCGCTGCGGCCCGACGTCCTGGTCACCGGCGCGGATGCGCCGGGTGGCGATGCCGCGCTGACCGCATTGCTGGGCCATTGGGGCGGCCGGATCGTGCAGGCCGAGCGGCTGCCCGAACCGGCCTGAGCGCGGCCTACTCGGCCCGCAGCGCGGCCTGTAGCGCCGCCGCCCCGGCCGGGTCCTCCACTGCCGCCAGACGCAGTGCAGCAAGGGCCGCGAAGCGGTGCAGCAGGCTGCGCCGGCGCGCCGGGGCCAGGGGATGGGACGGCGCCTCACGCAGAAGTTCGGCCATGCCGTCGGCCGCGACGATCAGCCCGACATCCGCCGGCAGCAGGCCGAGCGGAAATGCGTCGTCCACCGCGAAATAGAGCGCATCGCTGAAGCTGCGGTAGTCCGGCCACTTGCCGTCGGACAGGAAGTCGCGCACCCCGGACTTCACCTCGATGCAGGCGAAACCGCCGTCGCCGCGCAGGGCCAGGATGTCGGCGCGGCGGAAGTTCGGCAGCCCAACTTCATGCAGCGGCGCCCAGCCCAGACGGAGGCAGAGGCGCACCGCCGCGCGGCGGATCGCCTGGCTGCGTTCTGGGAAGGAGGGGAATTCCGACAGCGCATCTCTCCCGGGCGTTGCGGAACCGGATGGCTGGCTGCCGCATTACGGGCCGTTATGGTGCCAGCCCGATTTGCCGTCGCCACCCATATCCTGCTGCTGCTCGCGCGACCACCGGACCCGGGGGAGGATCGGGCAGCCCCGGCGGCCCCGGCGGCGGGGACGTCGGCGACCAGCTTCTGGCTGGCGGCGCGCGTGCATACCAATCCCGTCGTGGTCCGGCGAATCAGCGGCCAGTTGGCGCGGGCCGGCCTGCTGCGGGTGCGCCGCGGCGCCGGCGGGGCGGCGCTGGCCCGTCCGCCCGCGGACATCACGCTGGAGGATGTCTGGGGCGCGATCAACGGGGACGTGCCGCGCCCGCTGCTCGCGCTGCACGCGAAGGCCGCGGGCGCGGAGCACCTGGAGCGCGCGCACGCCGTACTGGCCGCCGCCTTCGGCGAGGCGGAAGCGGCCTTCCGCGGCGGCCTGCGCCGCATCACGCTGCGCCATCTGGCGGACCGCATGGCGCATCTGTAGCCTGCCGCGGCGCTCCGGAAGTCCGCCATGGCCGTCCCTGCCCTGTCCGAGACCGTCCTGCCCCGCGGCCTGCGCGCGCGGTTCCTGGAGGGTGTGAACGGCCTGCGGGTCCATGTGCTGGAGGCGGGGTACGACGGCGAGGACCGCCCCTGCCTGCTGCTGCTGCACGGCTTCCCCGAACTGGCCTGGTCCTGGCGCCACGTGATGCCGGCCCTCGCGGATAGGGGGTTTCACGTGGTCGCCCCGGACCAGCGCGGCTACGGCCGCACCACCGGCTGGGACCCGCGCTATGACGGCGCTCCGGCGTCGTTCCGCATGCTGAACCTGGTGCGCGACGCCCTCGGCGTGGTCTGGGCGCTGGGGCGGGAGCGGGTGGCGGCAGTGATCGGGCACGATTTCGGCGCGCCGGTCGCCGGCTGGTGCGCGCTGATCCGTCCCGACGTGTTCCGCGCCGCGGTGCTGATGAGCGCGCCGTTCGAAGGTCCCCCGGCACGGCCGTTCCGCCCCCGCGACCCGGCGGACATGGATGTGGCGCTGGCACGGCTGGATCCGCCGCGCAAACATTACCAGCACTATTATGCGACCGCGGCCGCGAATCCCGAGATGTGGCGCTGCCAGCAGGGGGTGCATGACTTCCTGCGCGCCTACTACCACCACAAAAGCGCCGACTGGCCCGGCAACCGCCCCTTCGAGCTGGCCGCCTGGCAGGCCGGGGAACTGGCGCAACTGCCCCGCTACTACGTCATGCGGCGCGACCAGGGGATGGCGGCGACGGTCGCGGAGGAAATGCCCGCCGCCGCGGCGGTGGCCGCCTGCGCCTGGCTGCCGGACGCCGAACTCGGCGTCTACAGCGCGGAGTTCGCGCGCACCGGCTTCCAGGGCGGATTGCAGTGGTACCGCTGCGGCGTCGAGGGCATCGGCCGGGCGGAGCTCGAAGTGTTCTCCGGCCGGACGATCGACGTGCCGGCGCTGTTCGTCGCCGGGGCGCAGGACTGGGGCGTCCAGCAGGTGCCGGGCGCGCTGGACCGCATGCGGCAGGCGGTGTGCCGCGACTGGCGCGGTTGCCACCTGATCGAGGGCGCCGGGCACTGGGTGCAGCAGGAGCAGCCGGCGCGGGTGAATGCGGTGCTGCTGGATTTCCTGCGCGGGCTGGCGCCATGACCGGGCCGGCGCCGCCTTTCAGCGCGCCGCCCAGC
>JAKAZX010000444.1 GCA_021826485.1 Pseudomonadota bacterium
CCGGAACAGGCGGTGCTGGAGCGCGTGCCCAATCCGCGGCCGGACGCGCAGTATCTGGTGCGCTTCGCGATGCCGGAATTCACGTCGCTCTGTCCGCTGACCGGGCAGCCCGACTTCGCCCATCTGGTCATCGACTACGTGCCGCGCGACTGGATCGTGGAGAGCAAGTCGCTCAAGCTGTTCCTCAACAGCTTCCGTAACCACGGCGCGTTCCACGAAGCCTGCACGATGGAGGTGGCGCGGCGGCTGGTGGCGACGCTCGATCCGGTCTGGCTGCGCATCGGCGGCTACTGGTTCCCGCGCGGCGGCATGCCGATCGACGTGTTCTGGCAGACCGGCACGCCCCCCGCCGGCGTATGGATTCCGGATCAGGGCGTGGCGCCGTATCGCGGCCGGGGGTGACAGACGCGGTCCGCGGATTGCGCAGATGAGATTCATTCGATGAGTGCCCCATCTGCGAAATCCGCGTCATCTGCGGATGGACTTGCTGCCTCTGCCATCCGCGCCCGCGCGCTCGAACTCGGCTTCGATGCGATCGGCTTCGCGCCCGCAGCGCTTGCGCCCGAAACCCGCACCCGGTTGCGCGAATTCCTCGCCGCCGGCCAGCATGGCGAGATGCGCTGGCTTGCCGATCGCGCGGAGCAGCGTGGCGATCCGCGTGCGCTGTGGCCAGATGCGCGATCGGTCATCTGCCTCGGCCTCAGCTACGCCCCCGCCGACGATCCGCTGGCCGTCCTGTCGCAGCGTGATCGCGGCGGCATCTCGGTCTATGCGCGCAACCGCGACTATCACGATCTGCTCAAGGGGATGCTGAAGCATCTCGGGCAGTTCATCGTCTCCCGCTGCGGCGGCGAGATCAAGGTGTTCGTCGATACCGCGCCGGTGATGGAAAAGCCGCTGGCGATGCAGGCGGGCGTCGGCTGGCAGGGCAAGCACACCAATCTGGTTTCTCGCCGCCACGGCTCGTGGCTGTTCCTCGGCGAAATCTACACCACGCTCGACCTGCCGGCCGATCCGCCGCATGCGGACCGGTGCGGCAGTTGCACGCGCTGCCTGCAAGCGTGCCCGACCGACGCGTTCCCCGCGCCGTACCGGCTGGATGCCACGCGCTGCATCGCCTACCTCACGATCGAGCATGACGGGCCGATCCCGCCTGCGCTGCGGCCGCTGATCGGCAACCGCATCTATGGCTGCGACGACTGTCTTGCGGTCTGCCCCTGGAACCGCTTCGCGCAGGCGACGCGCCACGCCCGGCTCGCCGCGCGCGACGACCTCATGGCCCCGCCGCTCGCCGAACTGCTGGCGCTCGACGATGCCGCATTCCGCCGCCGCTTCGCCGGATCGCCCGTCAAGCGCATCGGCCGCAACCGTTTCATGCGGAATGTTCTGATCGCCGCCGGCAACTCCGGCGACGGTCGCCTGTTACCTCATATCGACGTTCTGGCGAGCGACCCGCATCCGGTGGTCGCGGAGGCCGCCGCCTGGGCGTCCGCCCGCCTGCGCGCCGAACCGGCCGGGGAGACTGCGCCATGACTCGCATCGAGACTGACAGCCTGGGCAGCATCGAGATCGAGGAGGCGCGGCTGTGGGGGCCGCAGACCGAGCGGGCGCGCCGCCTGTTCCGCATCGGCACGGAGCGGTTTCCCCCGGCGCTGATCCGCGCCGTCGGCCTGCAGAAGCAGGCGGCGGCGGAAGCCAATCTGGCGCTCGGCGAGCTGGCGGAGGAGATCGCCCGCCCGATCATCGCCGCCGCACGGGAGATTGCCGACGGCGCGCATGACGCGGAATTCCCGCTGCCGGTGTGGCAGACCGGCAGCGGCACGCAGACCAACATGAACGCCAACGAGGTGATCGCCAACCGCGCCAACGAAACGCTCGGCCGCCCGCGCGGCAGCCGGGCGCCGGTGCATCCGAACGATCACGTCAATCGCGGCCAATCCTCCAACGACAGTTTCCCCACCGTCATGCACATCGCGGCGGCGGCATGCGTGCGGCAGCGGCTGGTGCCGGCGCTCGGCGTGCTGCATGCCTCGCTGGCGCGCCGCGCGCGGGAATGGGATGCCATCGTCAAGGTCGGCCGCACCCATATGATGGACGCGGTGCCGGTCACGCTCGGCCAGGAATTCGCCGCCTGGGCACGGCAGGTCGAGCTTGGCATCGACCGGCTGGACGGTGCGATGCCGCGGTTGCTTTCGGTGCCGCAGGGCGGCACCGCGGTCGGCACCGGACTGAACCGGCATCCCGACTTCGACCGCGTGTTCTGCGAACGCCTCGCCGCGCTCAGCGGACTGCCGTTCACGCCGAACCCCAACAAGTTCGAGGGCATGGGCGCGCACGATGCGTTCGTGGAACTGTCCGGCGTGCTCAACACGGTCGCCGTCTCGCTGCACAAGCTGGGCAACGACATCCGCCTGCTCGGCTCCGGCCCGCGCGCCGGCATCGCCGAACTGGTGATCCCGGCGGATGGGCTGTCATCCTCGATCATGCCGGGCAAGACCAACCCGACGCAGAGCGAGGCGCTGACGATGGCCTGCGTGCAGGTGATGGGCAACCACGTCGCCGTCACCATCGGCGCGGCGCAGAGCTTCCTCGAACTCAACGTGTTCAAGCCGCTCATCATCCACAACGTGCTCGGCTCCGCCACGCTGTTGGCGGATGCGGCGGAAAGCTTCGCGCAGCACATGGTGGACCGGCTGGAGCCGGACCGCGCGCGCATCGCCGACAATCTGGCGCGCTCGCTGATGCTGGTGACGGCGCTCAACCCGCATATCGGCTACGACCGGGCGGTGCGGATCGGCAAGACGGCGCTCGCCGAGAACATCACCCTGCGCGATGCCGCGGTGAAACTCGGCTATGTCGCGCCGGAGGATTTCGACCGCTGGGTCCGGCCGGAGGCGATGGTGCATCCGGGCGCCACCCTGGCGGGCGGATGAGCGTGTCATGGGGGTGCTGGTCAAGCGCAGCTTCACCCTTGCCGGGCACCGCACCAGCGTGGCGCTGGAGCCGGAATTCTGGCGGGTGCTGAGCGAACTGGCGGCGGAGCGGCGATGCAGCGTCGCCGCCCTGGTCGCGCAGGTGGACGCCTCCCGGCCGCCGGACCGGCCGCTGGCCTCGGCGCTGCGGGTGCATGCCCTGCTGCGCGGGCGTTAACCGCCACGCAAATTTGTGTCGGTTTCCTGCGCGCAGCAGGCGAGTGTTGCGCCCGCCGTTGAGGAAACCCCCATGCCCGCCCTCCGCGACCCCGATTCGCTGCCGCCGCTGCCCAGCCCGCTGCTGCTGTCCGATCGCCTGCTGCGGCTGGCGCAGGCG
>JAKAZX010000445.1 GCA_021826485.1 Pseudomonadota bacterium
GATCTGGAGCGGGCGCTTGCCTGCCCGGCCGCGGCTGCACGGCGTGTGATCGCAAGCCGGCGGCCTCACTCCGCGGTCCAGCCGCCATCCACCAGCAGTGACGCACCGGTCATCAGCGCCGATGCGTCGGAGGCGAGAAACACGACCGCGCCCATCAGGTCCTCAACGCGTCCGATCCGTCCGAGCTTGATCTTCTCCAGCACGCTGGCACGGAACGCCGGATCCTCGAAATACGGGCGCGTCAGCGGCGTCTCGATGAAGGTCGGTGCGAGACTGTTGACGCGGATGCGGTGCGGCGCGAGGTCGAGCGCCATGGCCTTGGTGAGGCCCTCCAGCGCGTGCTTGCTGGCGCAGTACACGCTGCGCCGCATGGCTCCGACATGGCCCATCTGTGACGTCATGTTGATGATCGCACCGGGCCGCCCGGCCGCTACCAGGCCGCACGCCACGGTCTGCGCGACGAAGAACGCCGCGCGCACGTTCAGGTCGAACACCGCATCGAACTGCTCGGGCGACACATCGAGGAAGCTGGCCGGACGATTGGTGCCGGCGTTGTTGACGAGGATGTCGAACGGCTCGCGGCTCGCCAGTTCCGGCTGCAGCGCCGCAAGGTCGAGGATGTCGCACGCCAGCGCATCAACGGCACCGCCGGCGGCGCGGATGGCCGCTGCGGCCGCTTCGATCTCCTCCCGATTGCGGGCCAGCAGCGTGACCGTCGCCCCCGCTTCGGCCAGCGCGACGGCAGCAGCATGGCCGATGCCGCGGCCGGCACCGGTGACGAGCGCACGCCGCCCATCCAATCGGAACGACGGCGTGCGCGGCAGCGCGGGCAACGGCTGCACGCTCAGCGCACCTTCGACGTTTCGCCGTCGGCGAGGGCGATCTCGGTGATGCGCAGGCCGTTGGCGGTGATGCGCGAGGGGAAGACATCGCGAAGCCCCTCCTCGTGGATCGGGATGACGCGGCGGAAGTCGCCGCCGGCCTGCCGCACCATGGCGTCGGTGGTCAGCAGGAGATTGGTCTGGCTGCCAACCGCGAGACCGACCGGGATGTACTGTGGATCCTTGGGATCGGCGCCGCGCACGTTATCGAAGCTGTAGACGAGATCGCCGGCCAGCACCCAGGTGTCGGCGCTGTTCACGTTGCCGTCGTTGCGGACGTTCACGTACATCGATCCCCAGGTGTGGGTATCGTGGGCGGCATGCAGGTCGATGCCGGGCAGCACGTCGGTGCGGTCACCGTCGAAGCACACCAGCCGCCCCTGTCGCGCGAGATCGACCACCCGCAGCACATCGCCCGGATCGGTCGCCAGCATCAGCCAGCGGAACCGCCGGTCCAGCGACATCGCCCACACCCATTTCGACAGCTCCTTCTCCTGGATGTAGAAGGTCGCGTTCGGGAAGGCGTCGGTGTTGCCCATGTGGTCGAAATGCGCGTGGGTGATGAAGATGTGCTGTACCTGCTCCGGCGTCACGCCGCATTCCGCCAGTACGGTTGCGGCAGGTCGCCAGTTCTCCACGCCGAAGTTCTTCGCCATCACGCCGCCGTAGTCCTTGTCGTTGTAGCCGACATCGACCATGGCGGCGGTGCCGCGCCCCTTGATCAGCACGTAGCAGTACGGGAGCTTCTTGTAGCCCTGGTTGTGCGCGCCGTAGTTGATGCCGCTCAGATGGTACTCCTTGACGTAGCTGTATTCGAGCACCCAGATCGAGTAATCGGCCATGTACGTTCCTCCCTCGGCGTTCAGACGATCATCCGGCCGCTCTGCGGCGGCGCGGAGGCTTGGGTATGGCGGGCGCAGCAGCCCTGCGAGAAGGCGACGACCTCGAATCCCGGCAGGGCGCCGGCCGCCCATTGCAGTTCGCGATAGCCGGCGCGCAGCGGCACCAGAACCGTGTCGAGAGCGGCGTCGTCGCCGCCGCGCAGCATCCGGCGCGCGGCATCCAGCGCCGCGGCGATCTCGCGCGCTGCCAGCGACAGATGGCGATGGTGGTGTTCCCCCGGCGGCGGCGGCCGGCAGGTGCCGATCGCCTCGCTCGCTTCGCGCCGCGCGGTGTCGGCGAGATCGAGCATCGGGTGTCCGGCGGTGCCCTGCCGGGTGACCGTGGCCAGCACCAGCACGCCGGCGATCTGCCCTGCCGCGTGGCGCAACTGCTCGAACGGCATCTGCATGGACGCTACGTAGTCGAAGGTCGGCCCGTCCATCGTCGCGGGGGATACGGCTGGCAGGCGCGGATCCGGGAACGCCTCGCAGGCCAGCAGCCGCGGCGGCGGCGCGGCGGCAAGCGCCGTCACGCGATGCCCCCGCCGATGGTCGACGCACGTTCGATCAGCGTGCCGGGAATGCTGTGCGTGCGCGGCGCAGTGTCGGTGCCGTCCAGCGCATTGGCAACCGACTGCACCGCCGCCGCGATCATCCGTTCGAGCGGCTGCTGCACCGTGGTCAGGCGGTAGGACGGCCAGCTCGCCATCGGGATATCGTCGAAGCCCACGACGGCGATGTCGTCCGGCACGCGCAGGCCGCATTCGTGGCGGAAGGCGTCCATGCCGCCCACTGCCATGATGTCGTTGGCGAAGAACACCGCATCCGGCCGCGCGCGCGCGATTTCCAGGGCGGCACGATAGCCCGTGGCGTAGCTGTATTCCGCGCCCGCCACCACGGCGTGCAGCGCCATCCCGCGCTCGCGCAGACGGCCGCGGAACCCGCGCTCGCGCTCCACATTGGTCGAGGTATCCGGCTTGCCGGAAACATAGGCGAGGCGGCGATGGCCGCGCCCGAGCAGGTAGTCGGCGATGTCCCGCGCGCCTGCCTCGTTGTCGCAGGAAATGCTGGTGACGTCGGCGTGCGGCACGATACGGTTGATCAGCACCGCCGGCCGCCCGGTGGCCGTCCATTCCCGCGCCATCGCCGATGAAATGTTCGCGGAGGCGATCACCACCGCGTCCACCTGGTACTGCAGCAGCAGCGGCAGCTCACTGTCCACCTCCTGGCCGGGCGGCACGTGGAACAGCAGCGTCTGCAGCCCGATCTGCTGCAGCGCCTTGGCAAGCTGCTCCAGCATTTCCGGGTAGAACGGATTGGTCATCGTCGCCATCACGATGCCGACGATGTTGCTGCGCCGCGTGGTCAGGGTGCGGGCGATCACGTTGGGCTGGTAGCGCAGCGTTTCCGCCGCCTGCAGCACGCGCGCGCGCATCGCGGGCGAGATGCTCGCGTGCCGGCTGTAGGCGCGCGAGATGGTCGATTGCGACACGCCGAGCCGGCGCGCGAGTTCGCGTGCCGTCACCGGCCTGGCGCCGCCCG
>JAKAZX010000446.1 GCA_021826485.1 Pseudomonadota bacterium
GCTGGCTGTTGTCGTATGGCCAGCCCGCCCCTACGCCCCCACCACCGCCCCCAGCGCGCGCGCCAGTTCGCCGGCGGTGAACGGCTTGCGCAGCAGGTTCACGTCGTCCTCGGCGAGGGCGGCGAAATCGGCGTAGCCGGTGGCCAACAGCAGTTTCAGGGCGGGGCGGCGGGTGCGCAGTTCGCCGATGGTCTGGCGGCCGTTCATGCCGGGCATGGCGTAGTCCACCATCGCCACATCCACCGCCGCGCCGTCCTCCAGCAGCGCCAGCGCCTGCTGCCCGCTGTCGGCGTGCAGCACGGTGCAGCCGAGATCGTCCAGAAGCCCGGCCGCCACCTGGCGCACATCCGCGTCGTCGTCGATCAGCAGCACGCGCAGGCCGGCGGGCAGCGGCTGCGGTGCGTCCGGTGGCGGGTGCTGGGCGGTGGCGGCGGGTGCCGCGGCGCGCGGCAGGTAGATCGCCACCGTGGTGCCCGCGCCGGGCCGGCTGGTGACGCGCACGCCGCCGCCGAGCTGCTTGGCGACGCCCAGCACCTGCGGCAGCCCGAGGCCGGAGCCGCGGCCGACATCCTTGGTGGTGAAGAAGGGCTCGAAGATGCGCGACAGCGTTTCCGCCGGCATGCCGCTGCCGTCGTCGCGCACCGCCAGCATCACGTGCGGACCTTCCGGCGGGTCCTCCGCCGTCTCGGGCGGCGCGGTCTCCACATTGGCGGTGATGATCTCGATCGTGCCGCCGCCGGGCATGGCGTCGCGGGCGTTGATCGCGACGTTCAGGATGGCAAGCTCGATCTGCGTCGCATCGCCGAGCGCGGGCCACAGGTCCGCCGCCAGCGCCGACGCGACCTGCACCGTGCCGCCCAGCGTGCTGCGCAGCATCCCGGCCATGCCGTTGACCAGCGCGTTGAGGTCGAGCGCGCGCGGCTCCAGCCGCTGGCGGCGGCCGAAGGCGAGCAGTTGCGCGGTGAGCTGCGCGCCGCGCGCGGCACTGCGATGCGCCGCATCCAGCAGCCGCCGCCCGCGCGCGGACGCCACCTCCCGCTCCAGCAGTTCCAACGAGCCGATCACGCCGGTCAGCAGATTGTTGAAGTCGTGCGCGATGCCGCCGGTCAACTGGCCGATCGCCTGCATCTTCTGCGTCTGCCGCAGCGCCTCCTCCATCCGCACCTGCTCGGTGACCTCGCGCGAGGCGACCAGGAGGCGCAGGATGCGGCCGTCGCCATCGCGCACCGGCACAATCAGCGTGTCGAACACGCCTTCGCCGGCGGGAAAATCGAGGCGGCCGGTGAAGCGGTGGGTGCCGTGCGCGCGCACCGCGGCGAGCGCCGTCTGCATCACCTGCGCATGCGCCGCGGCGAGGCAGGATGCCACCGGCCGGCCGCGCAGCACGGCGTTGTCATAGCCGGTGCGCTTCTCCCCGTACGGATTGTAGCCTTCGTGGATGAACGTGCCGTCCGCGTCGATGCGCACGGTGCACAGGCAGTCCTCCACCGTCTCGAAATAGGCGCGGAAGCGGGCTTCGGATTCGGCAAGCTGGGCGGTGCGCTCGGCAACCCGCGCTTCCAGCGCCACGGTCGCTTCGCGCAGCGCTTCCTCCGCCGCGCGGCGGGCGGTGACGTCGCGCAGCGTGCCCATCACGCGAAGCGGCTGCGCGCGTTCGTCGAAGAACACCTGGCCGGTGACGGCAATCCAACGCTCCTCCCCGTCGCTCGGGCGGCGCAGGCGGTATTCCTCCGCGAAATTGCCGCCGGTCGTCGGATCGAACACGCGGTAGAACGCATCGCGCACGCGCGCGCGGTCATCCGGATGCATGGCGGCCAGCACGCGCGCGCTTGCCGCCGGATCATCGGTCGCGATGCCGTAGATCGCGCAGGCGCGCGGCGACAGCGTCAGCGTGGCGGAGGCGACGTTGAACTGCCACAGGCCAAGCTCGGTCGCCTCGGCGGTCAGGCGCAGCGATTCCTCGCTGTCGCGCAGCGCCACCTCGGCCTGCTTGCGCGCGGTGATGTCGAGCGTGGTGCCGATCGCGCGCACGCCGCGGCCCTGCGCGTCGAACAGCACGCGCCCTTTCGCCGCGATCCACCGCTCGATGCCGTCGTCGCGGCCGATGGTGCGGTATTCCACGTCGTAGGCACCGCGCACCGCCGGGTCGATCGCGCGCGCGAAGGCCGCGGCGGTTGCCGCCCGGTCGTCCGGATGCAGGCAGTCGAAGAAATCCAGCATGCTGACCGGCGCATCGGGCGCGATGCCGAACATCGCCTTGCACCGCGCCGACCAGTGCAGCTCGTGCGTCGCCAGAGTGAGGTCCCACAGGCCGAGTTCGGTCGCCTCCACGGCCAGCCGCAGGGTTTCCTCGTTCAGCGCCTGCGCGGCCAGCGCCGCGCGCGTCTCGGTCACGTCGATGCAGGAGCCGATATAGCCGATGAAGCTGCCGTCCTCGGCGTATTGCGGCACGCTGCTTTCGTCCATCTGGCGCCAGGCGCCGTCATGGCGGCGCAGCCGGTATTCCATGCGGTAGGGGGTGCGGGCGTCGAACGCGGCGCGGAACGTCGCCAGGCACAGGGCGAGGTCGTCGGGATGGATCACCGTCATCCAGCCGTCGCCGAGCTGGTCGGCGAGCTGCCGGCCGGTGAGTTCCAGCCATGGGCGGTTGAGCCAGGTGACGGCGCCGGCGGTGTCGGTCTGCCAGATCGCCACCGGCGCGCTGTCGGCGAGCGAACGGAACCGCGCCTCGCTGTCGCGCAGCTTGGCTTCCCGCCGCTTGCGGTCGTGGATGTCGATGGCCAGGCCCCACCAGTGCCAGCCGCCATCCGCCCCGCGGCCCAGCCCGACCGAGTGGAACAGGAACCAGCGCCAGGCGCCGTCGTGCCGGCGCACGCGCAGTTCGCAGACCGGCGGATAGGGGCAACCATCCGTCGGCGCGTCCTCCACCGGCAGGGCGGCGAGGTCGCCGGCATGGATCACCGCATGCCAGCCGGTGCCGAGCAGCGCCGCCTCGGTCAGCCCGGTATAGTCGCAGTAGAACCGGTTGACGAACAGATTGCCGGTGCGGTCCGCTTCGAACATGATCCCCGGCGTCGCCTCGGCGAGCGCGCGCAGCCGCGCCTCGCTGGTCGCGCGGGCCAGTTCGGCGTCGTGCCGATCGGTCACGTCCACCACCACGAAGGCGCTGCGCGGCCGGCCCGCGGCATCGGGCGGCAGCGGGACGAAGGTGCTGGCATACCAGCGCGCCGGGCGGACAGGCGGGCCGAACAGGTGCTCGCGCGCCTGCGGCCGCCCGGTCAGCGCCACGGT
>JAKAZX010000447.1 GCA_021826485.1 Pseudomonadota bacterium
CAGCACCTGACCGGCTTCCGCATCGCTCAGGAATTTGGTCAGGCCGAGCGGCCCGGCAAGGTAATCCTTCAGATCGGTCTCGGTCGTGTCGTTCACGTCCATCGCCATCGAGCAGGCATAGATCTTTGCGTCGCCAAGCTCGACGGCCTGCTGGAACAGATGCTCGAACGCGGGCACGTTGCGGCTTTCCATCAGCCGCCCCATCTCGCCCTCGGCGGGCGCCGGCGGCGTCGGCTTCTTGGTGAAGTGCGGCAGCGCGTTCATCGAAAGGAACACGCACACCTCGCGCCCCGAAACCGCCGCGACCGACGCGGTCATCGCCGCAAACTGCAACGTCTCCCGCGAACCGCTGAGACAGACCACGAACAGTGGCGGAGCCATCGGCAACACTCCCCATTTCTGCGGCGCCGTGACCGGCGTCTGTGTGATGCCCGGGCAGTTCGGGCCATCTAGGATCGCGCTGCATGATCTGGCAAGTCATGCCGTCCCAGCCACCAGCGCGGCGGACACCGTCGCCAGCACGGCCGCGCGCAGATCGGCGCTGGAAAGCCCGAGGAATCTCGCGTCTTGGGCGGCGAAGAACCGGTCGATGGCGTCTGCCGCCTGGTCGCCCGAGACGCCGCGCAGCGCCGCTTCCAGATCGCGGATGATGCGCGGCGGCGTGACGAAGAAATCGCCGGTGATCAGCGCCTCGCGGATATGGCCGCCGGCATCGCAGCGCAGATCGACGCGGATACTGCCGCCGGCCTGCGTGCGCACGCTGCTCGCGTACAGCCCGTCGGCAGCCGGCGCATCGAGGCTGGCGACGAACGCGTCCGTGCCGATTTCATCCCGGTAGAGCTGCCGCGCCAGCGCTTCCTCCGCCTCGCTGATTTCGCCGGGAACCGGCAGCAGGCCCAGACCTTCGGTAAAGCCGGCCAGTAGCGCCGCCTGCACGTCCGCGACCGGTGGCGGCGTTCCGCCCGCCAGTTCACGCAGGGTCACGATCCGATCCGCCGCCGATGCCAGCCCCCGCTTCGCAAGCTTGGCCGCCGGCAGGCGCAGCGCGGCCAGCATGGCGGCGGGTTCGAAATCGATCAGGACGGTGCCCTGGTAGAACAGCAGATCGCCGTCGAAGAAGCCGCCGGTACCGCCGAGCTTCCGGCCATCGACCTCGATGTCGTTGCGCGGCCGGTAGGCCGCAGCAATGCCGAGGCGGCGCAGCCCCGCCGCGGCGGCCTCGCAAATGCGGCGCGCGGCGGTGTCGAGATCGTACAGGCCGAGACTGGCGCGCCGGAACACCAGTTCCCAGCCGAGCTGCCGCGCATCCAGATAGAGCGCGCCGCCGCCGGTGATGCGGCGACCCAGCTCGATGCCGTTCGCCCGGCAATGGGCGACATCGACTTCGTGCGACAGGATCTGATGACGGCCGATCAGCGCCGACGGGTGGAAGCGCAGGAAGCGGATGGTATCGGGCACGCGATCGTCGGCGCGCGTCTCGATCAGTGCCTGGTCGAACGCCATATTCGCGCGGCCGGTGCGGATGCCGGTGTCGATGACGCGGAACGGCGGCGGCGCGGCGTGCGACATGCGGCGTCAGGACGGGCCGGGCTGCCGGCGGCCGAGCTGCGTGCGGATGCGGGCGATGTCGCGTCCCTGCGGTGCGAACGGATAGGACGCGATGTCGCGCGGCGGCGAATCGCCATACGGCCGATCGCAGGCGGACACGTCATGCGCCTCCTTGCCCGGGCAGCCGGAAGTGCGGAATGCGGTGCCAGCCTTGATGATCCGGTCCAGCTCGGACTCCGGGATGCCGTAGTCGATCAGTCGGCCCGCCTCGTCGAAGCGCATGCGTTCGATGCGATGATCGCGGTAATCGATCAGGTACCGCGCGAGCTGCACGCGGCGCCACTGCGGCCGCGGCACCGCGGGCAGGTGATCCATCAGCGACCCCTTCTCGGGGAAGAAGGCGAACATGTGGCTGTGACCGCCCAGATCGCGCAGCGCCTGCACCTGCGTCAGCACGTCGCGCTCGCTTTCCCCCATCCCGACGATGAGATGCGCGCCGAACTTCTCCGGCCCGAAAATCTCCGCCGCCGCCTGAAGGATTTCCCAGTATTTGTCCCAGGAATGGGGCGACTGCACGCCGCGCCCCCGCGTGCGGTCGAAGATTTCCGGGGTGGCGGCGTCCAGCGCCACGGTGAAGATGTCGGCGCCCAGATCGTGCAGCTCCTGCACGTCGGCGCGCGTCATCGTGGTGGGATTGGACAGGATCGACACCGGCACATGCGGCGCGGTCGCAACCCAGCGTTCGAGCACGACCCGCGTATCGGCGTCGGAGCGCGGATGCGTGATCATGCTGATGCACATGCGGTGGAACCGGCCGCCGTCACCGCCGCGCGCCATGATCGCCAGCACCTCGTCATACGGCACCGCCGGCCAGTCCACCCGGATGAAGTTGCGGTCGGCATAGTCGCGCTCGGCCTCGCGGTGGCGCGCCAGCCCGCAATAGGCGCAGTTGGCCCGGCAACCTTCCGGATAGGTGAGCAGGAGATTGAGGCAGCGGGTGCAGCTCGTGCGGTGCATGTAGCCCTGCATCACGCCGAGCGTGATCGCTGCCGCGGTCGACATCTGCACGTATTCGGGCGAGCGCATGAACGGCGTCAGCACGTTGTCGTTGGGGCGATAGACGCCCTGCGGCGCGACCTCGTGCGCCTTCACGCGCCCGCCGTTGCGCGCATCGGCCGGCACCGGGTTCGCCGGGCGCGGCTGCATTGCCGCCGCCTCGTTCATGTCGGCGGCGCCAGCCGTCGGCTGCACGGCCAGCGGGCGGGGCAGTTCGAGACAGCTCATGCGGCTTTCTCCATGCGGGCGGGCGCGGTGGCGGCCCAGTATTGCGGATACCCGACCCAGCCGGCGCGCAGCGCGTCCGCCGTCGGTTGTCCCGGATACGCGGCGAGCAGGCCGGCCCGCCGCGCGCGCGCGCGATGCAGCGCGGCGTCGAACGTGTCGGCCAGCTCCTCCTCATACGCGTCCAGCGCCGCCGGATTGCCGCCGAGCCAGGATGCGGCCGCAGCGCCGGCGAGCGTGCCGGATTGAACGGCGGAAGCGATGCCGGCGCCGGTCACCGGGTTGGCGAGGCCCGCGGCGTCGCCGGCCAGCAGCGCCGGCACGCCGCCGATTCGGCGCACGGCCGGCAGCCGCCCGCCGACCGGGATCGCCCCGCCGGTCAGGCCGCGCACCGCCGCCCCGACCCGCCCAGCCGCGACCAGTTCGGCATGCAGCGCGGTCAGCAGCGTGCGCAGCCC
>JAKAZX010000448.1 GCA_021826485.1 Pseudomonadota bacterium
CGCCGGCGAGGTCAAGAACCGGCGCGACATCGACGTGATCCTGCCGCGGGAACTGGCGGCCAGGATCGAGAGACACATCAACATCTTCCGGCCGCATGTTCCGGGCCACGACGAAGGATCCTCGCTGTTCCCTGGTCGGAGCGGGGCCTCCCGCAAGCCGGAGACGATCGGTCGCGTCCTCCGGCGCATGGTCGAGCGCCAACTCGGGGCACGCTTCAACGCGCATCTGGCGCGGCATCTCGCCGCCGAGATGCTGATGGAGGATGATCCGAACAACATCGTCGTTGTTCAGCGGCTTCTGGGTCACGCTGACCCCAAGACAACCGCCTCCATCTACGGCATCACCAGGACCAGCGCCGCGCAGGGCAAGTATGCCGGACTGGTCGAGGGGCTCCGGCAGAGGGAGGTCAAGCGGGAGCGGCGCAAGGTGCGGAGGTGCCGATGATCCGGTGCATCCCCCCGCCGTCATCCCGGCCGCCGACGAAGGCGCCTTGGCCATGCCGGGATGCCGAGACCTGGCAGCGGGCAATCGCCACCGGTGGCCCGCTCGATCCCTGTGGTCCGGCAGCGCGATGGTCACCGGCCAGCCAGAAACTGGTCGCGGACGCTTATGGTCGCTTTCTTCAATGGCTGGAAAGCCACGGAGAGCTGGACCGGGCGGGCGGACCTGGGGACCGCGTGACGCCCGAGCGCCTGAGCCGATATGTCATCGAACGCCGGTCCCGGGTTGCGATCCGCACCGTTTTCAATGACGTCGGGATGTTGGCAATGATGATGCGCATCCTGGTGCCCGATCGGGACTGGCGCTGGCTGACGCGGCACCCGCTTGTGCCAACGCGCGCCGAGGCGCGCGCTGCCCGGCGGGAGCCGCGGCTCTTCGATCCAGGACTTCTGTTGCATCGGCTGATGGCGCGGCTGGAGGAGTTGCAGCGCGAGCCGGCATGCGAGCGCACCGCCATCCTCATTCGAGATCACCTGCTCGTCGCATTCGCCGTCTGCAGCGGGCTGCGCATGCGGAACCTCGCTGCGATTCGCATCGGCGAGAACCTGGTGGCGCGCCCCCACGGCTGGGACATCCTGTTCGAAGCGCACGAGACCAAGGCGAAGGTGCCGATCGCCCTGCGGTGGCCGGAGGCGCTGCGGCCGTTCCTGGGGCAATACCTCGCTGCCTATCGGCCAGTTCTCCTCCGACGCTGCAAGACCCCACTCGCCGCCCTCTGGGTTTCCGCGCGCGGCAATTCCCTGTCGATGCCCATGGTTCACTTGGTCTTCGCGCGCATCGGCCGTGAGACGATCGGACGGCCGATAAATCCGCACTGCGTGCGACACACGCTCGCCACGACGCTGCTGACGGAGGACCCCAATGCGCTGGCTGTGGCCGCCGCTGCCCTGGCGCATCGGGGCACTGATACCGTGGTCCGATATTATGATGAATCGACCAGCGCGCCAGCGCAGATGATTTGGCAGCGGCTCAAGCAGCGGACGTTGCAAGGAGCGGCGGACGACGCCAGCCAGCGCCACGGCGCCGGGAGGTGACCATGCGATGCGCCATCTACGCCCGCTACAGCAGCGACAGCCAGCGCGAAGCCTCAATCGAGGACCAGGTCCGCGTCTGCCGCGCCCGGGCTGAGCGAGAAGGCTGGGGTGTGGCCGGGATCTACGCCGACTATGCGATCAGCGGCACCTCTGCCAGCCGGCCGCGGTATCAGCAGCTGCTGGCCGATGCCAAAGCCGGCCGCTTCGAGGTGATCCTCGCCGAGGCGCTGGACCGCATCAGCCGCGACCAGGAGCACATCGCCGGCTTCCACAAGCAGGCCAGCTTCGCCGGCGTGCGGGTGGTGACGCTCGCCGAGGGCGACATCTCCGAGCTGCATGTCGGCCTGAAGGGGACGATGTCGGCGCTGTTCCTGAAGGATCTGGCGCAGAAAACCCACCGCGGCCTGGAGGGCCGGGTCCGCGCCGGGCACTCGGCGGGCGGCATCTCCTACGGGTATGAGGTGGTTCGCCAACTCGACGAGCGGGGCGAACCGCTACGGGGCCGCCGCGCGATCAAGCCGGCCGAGGCCGCCGTCGTGCGGCGCATCTTCTCCTTGTTCGCTGACGGTCACAGCCCGATCGCCGTCGCCCGGCTGCTGAATGCCGAGCGCATCCCAGGCCCGGAAGGCCGTGCCTGGCGCGACACCACGATCCGCGGCCATGCGCTGCGCGGCACCGGCATCCTGCGCAATGAGCTGTATATCGGCCGCCTGATCTGGAACCGCATGCGCTTCCTCAGGGACCCTCTGACCGGGAAACGGGTGTCACGGATGAACCCGGCTACGGAATGGGTCGCCGAGGAGGTTCCGGATCTCCGCATCATCGACCAGCCGCTATGGGACCGCGTGCAGACCCGGCTGGACGAGATCCGCGCCGCCGCGGGCGCTGACGACCCCGGCCGGCCGCGATATTGGGAGCACAGGCGTGCACAGCACGTGCTGACCGGGAAGGTGTTCTGCGGCTGCTGCGGCGGCGTCTTCGCCAACGTCGGCCGTGACTACCTCGCCTGTTCCGCCGCCCGGCGGCAGGGCATGTGCGGCAACCGGGCCGCCATCCGCCGGCAGAAGCTGGACGACCTGGTGCTCGACGCGCTCCGCACCCGGCTGATGAAGCCGGAACTGGTGGCCGAGTTCATCCGCGAGTTCACCACCGAGTGGAACCGCCTGCTCGCCGAACACGGCAACAGCCGCGCGCCGCGGGAGCGCGAACTGGCGCAGGTGCAGCGCAAGCTGGCGGGGCTGATCGACGCGATAACGGATGGCCTGCGGGCACCGGGGCTGCAGCAGAAGCTGGACGAGCTGGAGGCCCGCCGCGCCGTGCTGGAGGTGGAACTGCGGGCGCCCCCGCCGTCGCCCGTGCGGCTGCCCCCGAACCTGGCCGAGGTCTACCGCGATCGGGTCGCCAGCCTGCATGAAGCGCTGCACGCCGATCCCGGCGGCCGTGAGGCGCTGGAAATCGTGCGTGGCCTGATCGAGCGCATCGAGGTGCACCCGGTCGCCGGCGGGGGAATGGAGATCGAGGTGGGCGGGGAATTGGCGGCGATGGTGCGTCTGGGCACCACCGCCCAGGTTGCCCGGGTGCCTGCCGGGGAACCGGGTCCTGATTTGTTCGCGCGTTCGGTAAAAGTGGTTGCGGGGACAGGATTTGAACCTGTGACCTTCAGGTTATGAGCCTGACGAGCTACCGGGCTGCTCCACCCCGCGGTTATGGGAGGGGTTTGTTTGGTATGGGTTGGAGGACCTGGCGGC
>JAKAZX010000036.1 GCA_021826485.1 Pseudomonadota bacterium
GCTGGCGGCGGTGGAGGTGATGACGGCGGCGCCGTTCTGGACCTGCACGTCGCCCCAGACGGTATTGAACCCGTTCAGGTTCGGTTGGGAGGAGAAATTATGATCCCAAACCGTCGTGTAATTGGCGGAATCCAGCGTTCCGGATGCGCTCATGAGTAACTCTGCTCCCGTCGTCGTGATGCACTTTTTCGTGAATCGTCAGCACACGGGTTCCTAGCGGCGAACATTCCACTGCGGGAACCCCAAAATTGCTGTCGGGGAGTCGGGTTTAATTCCGTCGCAATCCATATTGTTGTGGCATTCATTCCGGATAGACCGTGTGCCGGCCCTGCCGGACGGGGTTGATCGATGTCAATGCCGCCCCGGATCCGCCGGGCTTAGCTCCCCGTGGCACGGCAGCCTGCCGCCGCCGGGACGCGCCGGAACCGGGAGAATGGCTGGATGTCAGGCCCATCCGCACTGCCGCGCGAAACCCCGCTGCCCGGCAGGGTCGCCCCGGCGCCGGGCAGGACCCGGCTGCGGCCGCTGCGCATCCTGGCGCTGCTGGCCCTGCTGGCCGTCGGCGGGGCTGCCGCCTGGTGGCGGTTCGCCCCCGCGCCGCCGGTGGCCGCCGGCGTGCTGGCCTATGGCACCATCGACATCCGCCAGTCCCAGCTTGCCTTCAACGACAGCGACCGGATCGCCCGCATCCTGGTGCAGGAGGGCGATCGCGTGCGCCAGGGCCAGTTGCTTGCCGAACTGGACACCGCCCGTCTCCAGGCCGCCGCCGACAAGGCGCAAGCCGACGTGGACGCCGCCCGCAATACGCTGACCCGCCTGCACAACGGCAGCCGGCCGGAGGAGATTGCCCAGGCCCGCGCGGCGCTGGCGGCGGCCCGGGCCACCGAGGCGAATGACCAGATCACCTACGCGCGCTTTGCCGCGCTTGCCCGCACCAGTGCCGAATCGCTGCTGAACCGCGACAATGCCGAACAGGCGCTGAAAGTCGCCGCCGCCAACCGCGAGTCCGCCGAACAGGTGCTGGCGCTGGCGGTGGAAGGGCCGCGCTGGGAGGACGTGGCCGTTGCCGAGGCGCAATCGCGGTCCGCCGAGGCGGCGCTGGCCCTGGCGCGCCGGCAGCTTGCCGACGCGCGGCTGGTCGCCCCCGCCGACGGCACCATCGAGGACCGCATTCTCGAAGTGGGGGACATGGCCACGCCCGACCGGCCGGCGCTGACGCTCGACCTTTCCAACCCCGTCTATGCCCGCGCCTACCTGCCGGAACGCGAACTCGGCCGCGTGCGGCCCGGCATGCGCGCCTATATCGAGTCGGATGCCTATCCCGGCGAGCGGTTTGCGGCCTGGGTCGGCTTCATCGCGACCACGGCAGAGTTCACCCCCAAGACGGTGGAGACCACCGAGGTCCGCACCGAACTCGTCTATCGGATGCATGTCTATGCCTGCAATCCGGAAGGCCGGTTGCGCCTGGGTGCCCCGGTGACCGTGGTGGTCCCGCTGAACGACAACGCGCCGTCATCAGGCGGGGAGCGGCCGTGTGGCTGAGCCGGGGCATCCGCCGGCGCTGCGCTTTGCCGCGGTCAGCAAGGGGTTCGGCGCCGGCGCCCGCCGGAACGCGGCCATCCGCGACCTGACGCTGTCGATCCCGGTCGGGCGCATCACCGGCCTGCTCGGCCCAGACGCGGCCGGCAAGACCACGCTGTTGCGCCTCGCCGCCGGATTGCTGCGCGCCGATGCCGGACAGGTGCATGTGCTGGGGCTGGATGCCACGCGCGACGCCGCCCGCATCCAGGCGCGCATCGGCTACATGCCGCAGCGGTTCGGCCTGTACGAGGACCTCTCGGTGCAGGAGAATCTCGATCTTTATGCCCAGCTTCAGGGTCTGCAACCGGCCGAGCGGCCGGCCCGCTATGCGGAGCTGCTGCGGCTGACCGCGCTCGGCCCGTTCGGCGCGCGGCGCGCCGGGGCCTTGTCCGGCGGCATGAAGCAGAAGCTGGGCCTTGCCTGCGCCCTGCTGCGGGTGCCGGACCTGCTGCTGCTCGATGAGCCGACGGTCGGCGTGGACCCGATCTCGCGGCGCGAGCTCTGGACGATCGTGGCGGATTTGCGGAACCGCGGCGTCAGCGTGCTGGTGTCCACCGCCTATCTGGACGAAGCCCAGCGCTGCGACGAGGTGGTGCTGCTCGACAATGGCAGCCTGCTCGCGCAGGGACCGCCGGAGGCGATGGCCGCGGACCTGGCCGGCCGATGCTACGCCGTGCGCCACGCGATGGTCGATCGGCGGACATTGCAGCAACGCCTGCTGGCGACCGGGGGCGTCATCGACGCGCGGCTGGAAGGTACCGGCGTGCGGGCGCTGCTTGCCGCCGGTGCCGCACCCGCGCCGTCGGACGGGGAGGCGTGGCAGACGGTTCCGCCCGAATTCGCCGATGTGTTCGTGGATCGGTTGCAGGCGCGCCGCGCCCGTCGCGTGCCCGCGGCGGTGGCGCCGACGGTGGCGGCGGAGAACGATACGGTGCTGCACGTCGCCGGGCTGAACCGCTGGTTCGGGAAGTTCCGCGCCGTCGCCGACGTGAGCTTCGACGTGGCGCGCGGCGAGGTGTTCGGGCTGCTTGGCGCCAACGGTGCCGGCAAGACGACGACATTCCGCATGCTATGCGGCCTGCTGCCCGCATCCACTGGCGAGTTGCGCGTGGCCGGGCAGGATCTGCGCACGGCACCGGCCGAGGCGCGCCGGCGGATCGGCTATGTGGCGCAGAAATTCGCGCTGTACGGCAATCTCAGTGTGGCGCAGAATCTTTCGTTCTTCGCCGCCGCCTACGGCTTGCGCGGCGATCGTCTGCGCGCGCGCCTGGATTGGGCGGAGGCGGAGTTCGAACTCGGCGCGTTCATGACGATGAACGCGGCCGATATCCCGCTCGGCTACAAGCAGCGGCTGGCGCTGGCCTGCGCGCTGCTGCACGAGCCGCCGATCCTGTTTCTCGACGAGCCGACCTCGGGCGTCGATCCGCTCTCCCGCTCGGAGTTCTGGCAGCGGATCAACCAGTATGCGGCTGCCGGAACGACGGTGCTGATCACCACGCATTTCATGGACGAGGCCGAGTATTGCGACCGGCTGGTGCTGATGTCGCAGGGCAGCGTGCTGGCCGCGGGCACGCCCGCCGAGGTCCGCGCCCGCGCGGCGACGCCGGAACTGCCGGACCCGACGATGGAGGATGCCTTCATCGGTCTGATCGCAGCCCACGAAGCCGGCCTGCGGCGGGCGGCATGAACGCGGGGCGGCTGCGCGGGCTGATCCGGAAGGAGAGCGTGCAGATCCTGCGCGATCCCTCGGCGCTGGCGATTGCCTTCGTGCTGCCGCTGTTCCTGCTGCTGCTGTTCGGGTACGGCGTGTCGCTGAATGCCGAGCACGTGCCGGTGGGCGTGGTGGCCGAGCACCCGAACCCGCAGACCGACCCGTTCGTCGCCACGCTGCGCCGCTCGCGCTACTTCGACGTGCACACGCTGCCGAGTCCGGCCGCGGCGCAGATCGCCATGGCGCGCCGCCAGATCAGCAGCTTCGTCTGGCTGCGCAGCGACTTCGCGCGCCAGACACTCGGCAGCGGGCCGGCGACGATCGGCGTCGCGCTGAACGGTGTCGATGCCAACACGGCGCGGCTGGTGCAGGGCTACCTCACCCAATCCTGGCAGATCTGGCTTGCACAGTTGCAGCAGGAGCAAGGCGGCGCACTGGCCTTCCCGGTGGGATTGCAGACGCGCATCTGGTTCAATCCGGCGCTGCGCAGCCGCGATTACCTGGTGCCGGGTCTGATCGCCGTCATCATGACGCTGATCGGCGCGCTGCTGACCGCGCTCGTGGTGGCGCGCGAGTGGGAGCGCGGCACCATGGAGGCGCTGATGGCCTCGCCGGTGACGATGGCGGAAATCCTGTTCGGCAAGCTGCTGCCGTATTTCGTGCTCGGCATGGGCGGCATGGCGCTGTCGGTGGCGCTGGCCGTGTTCCTGTTCGCCGTGCCGTTGCAGGGCAGCGTGCTGGTGCTGGCCGCGGTCTCCGCGCTGTTCCTGCTGGTGGCGCTGGGCATGGGGCTGCTGATCTCCTCCTTGGCACGCAACCAGTTCGTCGCCGGCCAGATCGCCATCGTCGTCACCTTCCTGCCGGCGTTCATCCTGTCGGGCTTCATTTTCGACATCCGCTCGATGCCGCTGCCGATCCGGCTCATCACGCATGTCCTGCCGGCGCGCTATTTTGTCTCCAGCCTGCAAACCCTGTTCCTGGCCGGCAACGTATGGGCGGTGGTGCTGCCCGACATTGCCGCGCTGGCGCTGATGGCGGCGTTTTTTCTCGGCGTCACGCTGTGGCGCTCGCACAAGCGGCTCGACTGACATGGCAGCTCTGCTGGCGCTGATCCGCAAGGAGTTCCTCGCGCTGCTGCGCGACAAGGCAAGCAGGTTCGTGCTGATCGGGCCGCCGCTGATCCAGCTTCTGGTGTTCAGCTACGCCGCCACCTTCGACCTCAACAACATTCCCTTCGTGGTGATCAACGAGGACCCCGGCTTCGCCGGGCGGCAGGTGGTCGCGCGCTTTGCCGGCGCGCCCGCCTTCCGCGAGGTCGCGGCGCTCCCATCCACCGCCGGCGTGGCGGCGCTGATCGACCGCAACGACGCCCTGTTGGCGATCCATGTCGATCGGACGTTCACCCGCAGCCTGCTCGCCGGCCGCCCGGCGCCGCTGCAGATCGTGATCGACGGCCGCAACTCCAACACCGCCGCCATCGCACTCAGCTACGCGAGCGACATCGTGCTCGGCTTCGATGCCGAATGGGTGGCCGCGCATGGCGGCGCCTCCACGCCGGCGGTGCTGGACGTGCGCGCCTGGTACAATCCCAACCTGCTGTCGCGCTGGTTCGTGGTACCCGGCATCGTCGGACTGCTGACGTTCGTCGTCACCATCCTGGTCAGCGGCCTGTCGGTGGTGCGCGAGCGCGAGGCCGGCACGTTCGACCAGTTGCTGGTCACGCCGTACCGGCCATGGGAAATCCTGCTGGCAAAGGCAACGCCCGGCCTGTTGATCGGCTCGGCCGAGGCGGCGCTGATCGTCGCGGTCGCGGTGTTCTGGTTCGGCGTCCCGCTGATCGGCAGCCTGGCCGCCCTGGCGCTGGGGCTCGAACTGTTCCTGGTCTCGGCGATCGGCATCGGCCTGATGATCTCCTCGCTCGCCGCCACGCAGCAGCAGGGACTGCTGGGCGCCTTCCTGTTTCTCGTGCCGGCGATCATCCTGTCGGGCTTCGCGACGCCGATCGCCAACATGCCGCGCGCGGTGCAGTACGTCACCTACGTCAACCCCATGCGCTACCTGATGGTGATCCTGCGCGGCACCTTCCTGGAGGGCGACGGCATTGCGGATCTCGCGGGGCAGTACTGGCCGCTCGCGCTGCTCGGCATCGGCAGCCTCGCCGCCGCGACCATCCTGGCGCGGCGGCGGATGAGCTGACCGCAGCGGCGGTCAGGCTGGCTTGGCGGCCTTCGCGCTGATCTGATCGACGGCTTCCAGCGCCTTCGCGGCATACATCGCCGACGGGCCGGCGCCCATGTAGATCGCCATCGCCAGAGTCTCGGCAACCGATTCGCGGGATGCGCCATGCCGGATCGCGCCTTCGGCGTGGTAGGCGATGCAGGGGTCGCAGCGGATCGCGACGCTGATGCCGAGCGCGACCAGCTCCTTCGTGCGCTGGTCCAGGGCGCCGCCGGCATGGGCCGCGCGCGCCATGTCCCCGAACGCCTTCATCACCTCCGGCGCCGCCTGCCGCAGATCGCGGACGGCGCCGTTCATCCCGCCGATCAGCGCAAGCCAGTCCTCAACCATCTCCGTTCTCCCGCATCATTCGATGGGGACGGAAGCTAGCACGCCCGGCCGGCCCGATCACCTGCCCGGGCGTCAGAGGCCCTGGGGGTACGCCTCCTCGCCGTGCAGTTCGATGTCGAGCCCCGCGGTCTGCACGCGGGCCGAGACCCGGGCCGGCGTCACCCGGTCGATGAGCCAGAGCGCCGCATAGGTGAACACGAACGCCCAGCCGGCGGCGAGCAGGGCGGCGATGCACTGCTTGGCGAAGAACGAAGCGCCGCCGAGCAGCAGCCCGTCGGCACCGCTGGCATTCCAGCCGCGGGAGGCAAACACGCCGAGCAGGATCACGCCGAGGAAACCGCCCACGCCGTGAACGCCCCACACGTCGAGCGCATCGTCCCACCCCATGCGGTTCTTCAGGGCCACCGCATAGTAGCAGACGATGCTGGCGGCGATGCCGATGACGATCGCGGAAGTGACGGAGACATAGCCGGCGGCCGGCGTGATGGTGGCAAGCCCGGCCACCGTGCCGGTCAGCAGGCCGACGAATTTCGGCTGCCGTGCCTGCGCCCATTCCAGGAACAGCCAGGTGACGCCGGCGAACGACGCGGCGACGTCGGTGTTGAGGAATGCGGACGCGGTGACGGCATCGACGCGCAGTTCGGAGCCAGCGTTGAAGCCATACCAGCCGAACCACAGCAGCCCGGTGCCGAGTGCGATCAGCGGCACGTTGTGCGGCTTCTCCACGCTGCTGCGCCGGCCGACGAAGAACACCGAGGCCAGGGCGGCGAATCCCGCCGTCGCATGCACCACGATGCCGCCGGCGAAATCCAGCACGCCCCATTGCGCCAGGATGCCGTCGGCGCTCCAGACCATGTGCACGAAGGGGAAATACACGAACACCAGCCACAGCGTCAGGAACAGCAGATATGCCTTGAAGGTGACGCGGTCGGCGAATGCGCCGGTGATCAGGGCGGGCGTGATGATCGCGAACATCATCTGGTAGGCGACATGCACGACCAGCGGGATGCCGGCGTCGTTGCCGGCGAACATCGTCTGCAACTTCACGCCGCGCAGGAATGCGTACGCGGTCGGATCGCCGATGATGCCGTGCCAGGTCGGGCCGAAGCACATCGAATAGCCGAACGCCACCCACAGCACGGTGGTCCAGCACAGCGACACGAAACTCTGCATCATCACGCTCAGCACGTTCTTCCGCCCCACCAGGCCGCCGTAGAAAAAGGCGAGGCCCGGGGTCATCAGCATGACCAGGCTGGCGCAGATCAGCATGAAGGCGGTATTGCCGATGTCGATCGCCGTGGTCGGCGCGTTCATTGTGGTTTCCTCCCAGAGTGTCAGGGGACCATCAGCGTCCCCGTTTCGCCTCGCAGTGCGCGGCCCAGGGCCGCCGGGCTGGTGATCAGGCCGCGCGTACCACCGCCTTCCAGGAACGCGATCAGCGCCTTGATCTTCGGCCCCATGCTGCCCTTGTCGAACTCGTCGGCGGCATCGTGCAGCCGCGCCTCATCCAGCGTCATGCGGTCGAGCCAGCGTTGCCGCGGCGTGTTGAAGCCGAGTGCCACGCGCTCCACGCCGGTCGCCAGCACGAACAGGTCCGCCCCGATGGTGCGCGCCAGCAGGCTGGAGGCGAGGTCCTTGTCGATCACAGCCTCCACGCCGCGCAGCGTGCCGTCGGCCTCCTCGATCACCGGGATGCCGCCGCCGCCGCAGCAGATCACCACGAATCCCGCGCGCGCCAGTTGCACGATCGGCTGGTAATCCACGATGTGCAGCGGCTGCGGCGACGGCACCACGCGCCGCCAGCCGCGCCCGGCATCCTCGGCGACCACCCAGCCCTGCTGCGCCGCCAGCGCCTTTGCAGCCGCTTCGTCCATCTGCGAGCCGATCGGCTTGGTCGGATTGCGGAATGCCGGGTCCGCGGGATCGACCAGGGTTTCCGTCACCAGCGCGACCGGTTCGCGGGCGATGCCGCGACGGCGGAACTCGTTGCGGAAGGCGCGGACGAACATGTAGCCCAGCGCGCCTTGCAGGTCGGCGCCGGCATAATCCATCGGCACCGGCGCGACCTCGTGGATCGACAGTTCGGACCGCCGCAGGATGTAGCCCATCTGCGGGCCGTTGCCGTGGGTGACGATGACGTTCCAGCCGGCCTCGATCATGTCGGCGACGCCGCGCACGGTCAGGGCCGCGGCCTCGTACTGATCCGGGATCGCCTGATGGGCGGTGTCGCGGATCAGCGCATTGCCGCCGATCGCCACCACCGCAAGCTGCTTGTCTGCGGTCATGTTTCCTCCCCCGGGATGCCGCGTGCCGTCATCCGTCGGGCAGCGCGGCAGCGAGCGCCGCCACCGCCTGCGTGAAGCAATCCAGCGGCGCGCGGGTGATGCCGGCGCCGATCTGGCCGATGCCGGCCTCGCGATGCGCGATGCCGGTGTTGATGATCGGCAGCAGCCCGGTATCGACCACCTTGCGCGCGTCGATGCCGGCCGGCGTTCCGGCAAACTGCATGGCGGGCAGCGTGAAGCCGCCGTTGCGGCCGAGCGTGATGTGGCCCATCGCGGCGGTGTTGGCGATCGCATCGTCCGGCGTGCCGCCGACGAAGTTCACGATCGCCGGGGCAGCCGCCATGGCGAAGCCGCCCAGGCCCGCGGTTTCCGTGATCGCACTGTCGCCGAGGTCGGGTGCCGCATCCGCCGTCGAGTAGCCCGGAAAGAACAGCCCATCGACGATCGGGGACGGGGCGGTGAACCAGCGGTTGCCGGTGGCGGAAAGCTGGATGCCGAAGGTGACGCCGTTGCGCGCCATCGCCGTCACCATGCTGCTGGCGGGCACGTCGCGCGCGGCGTCCAGCATCGTCTTGCTGGCCGCCATCGACAGGTTCAGGAAGAAATGGTCGTTGCCGGCGATGAAGCCGACCGCCTCGGCGATCTCGCCGCGGCCGGCACGGCTGGCCAGCATCGGCGGCAGCAGGCGGCGCAGCAGCAGGGAGGTGGCGGCGGCGTTGCGGTTATGCACCTCGTCGCCCATGTGCAGCGCCTGCGCCATCAGCGGCTTCAGCTCGATCCCGCCGGCTTCCTGCAGCGTCGCTTCCAGCACCGGCCGCAGCGTGCCGGCCATCCAGCGGAGCCGCGTGATCACCTCGGCGCCGTTGGCACCGAAGCGCAGCACCTTGCCCAGCCCTTCGTTGAGATTGCTGAAGCATTCCCGGCCGGTGGCGGCGTCGCGCACGATCCACACCGGCATCGACGGGGAGATCACGCCGGCCATCGGGCCGACCGCGCCGTGGTGGTGGCAGGGGGCGAACGCGATCGCATCCTGCGCCGCGAGGCGCCGGGCGCCCTCCGGGTCGGACGCCCAGCCCTCGAACAGGATGGCGCCGATGATGGCACCCTGCATCGGCCCGCACATCTCCGCCCAGTCGATCGGCGGCCCGGCGTGCAGGATGATGCGCCGGTCCATCCCGGGCACCGCCTCCCGCGCCGGGGCGATTCCCTGCGCCACCGGCTGCGCGGCCAGATACGCGGCGAAGGCGGTGCGGTTCGCGGCCTCCACCCGGGCATCGTTGACCAGCCGGGCGAGGGCGAGGCCCAGGCTGCGGTCGCCGCCCGCCGGCGGGGTCCAGTCGATCCGCGTTGCCGCCCCGCCCGCCGCCTCGATCGCGTCGGCGAAGGCGCCGAGGCCGACATTCAGGACCTGCAATTTCTCCGTGAACAGGCGCATGGCTCAGCTCTCCGCCGTGGCGGCGATGCGGGCGGCCAGCCGGGCCGCCTGGGCATTGCTCGGGGCCAGCAGCACGCCCGCCGCGCGCAGCCGCTCCTCCTGCCGCATCAGGTTCTGCGGGTCCGCGGCGGTGCCGCAGACGAAGCCCACCACGGCCAGCCGGCGGCCGGCCTGGGCGGCTTCTGCGATCGCCGCCTCGATCGCGGGGGCGATCACGCCGGCCGGGTCGGCATGGGCGCCGTAGCCCAGCACGATGTCCAGCAGGATCGCCGCGGTCGCCGGGTCGCGCGCCTCCTGCGCCAGCCGCTCCAGCCGCAGGCGCGGGTCGATCATCGGATGCGGGCGGCCGCGGGTGAACACGTCGTCGCCGAGATCGACCAGCGTGTGCCCGCGGCTGCGCCACGGATCGGGCAGGGCGCGGGCGCCGCCGACCGGCGTATTGGAATGCACGTCCGCCAGCGCCTCGGCGAGCAGCAGCGTCGCCTCGTAGCAGAACGTGCCGCCGCTATAGAGCGCCCGCACGTAGCGCTGCCCCGGCGCCGGCCGCGGCGGATCGGGCGGGGCGGTGCCGACCGGTTCCGACGGCGTGCCGGAGGCCGCCGCGACGGCCAGCGCCGCCGCGTCCTCCAGCGTCCGCGCGGGGATCAGCCCGTGCGCCGCGATCGTCGCGGGATCGGCGCCGATGAAGTTCACCACCACCGGCTTGCCCGCCGCGCGGGCCCGGTCGAGCACGCGGGCGGCGACTTCCGGGGCGGGGGGTTTGGAGATCAGCACGATCACCCGCGTCGCCGCGTCCGCCGCCAGCGCCGCGAGGCCCTGCAGCATGGTGGTGCCGCCGACCTCCCGCGACAGATCGTGCCCGCCGGTGCCGATCGCCTGGCTGATCCCGCCGCCCAGCCGGTCGATCAGGCAGGTCACTTGCTGCAAGCCGGTACCGGACGCCGCCACCAGGCCGATCGGGCCGGGGCGGACCACATTGGCGAAACCGAGCGGCACGCCGCCGACGATCGCCGTGCCGCAGTCAGGCCCCATCACCAGCAGATCGTGGGCGGCAGCGTAGCGCTTCAGGGCGATTTCCTCAGTGCCCGGCACGTTATCGCTGAACATCATCACGTGCAGGCCGAGCCGCAGCGCCTTCATCGCCTCCGCCGCGGCATAGTCGCCGGGGGTGGAGATCAGGGCGAGATTGGCCGCCGGCGCGGCTTCCAGGGCCATTTCCAGGCTGCGCGGGGCGATTTCCCGTGCCGCCGCGCCGCCGCCGGCGGCCGGGGGTGCCTGGTTGAGCGCCCGCTCAGCCTCCGCCAACGCCGCCTCGACGGCGGCATCCGTGCCGTCGACCGCGATCAGCAGGTCGTTCGGGCTTGCCGCCACCTCGTCGCCGAGCAGCCCGGCTTCGCGCAGCAGGGCGAGATTGCTGGGCGAAGCCATGACGGCCGACGCTTGGCGCACGCCTTGCACGGCCACCAGCCGCGCCGAGAGCTGCATGAGCGCGACGGAGTCCCGGTAGAAATTTCGGGTGACCTTGGCGACCCGAGCCATTTTCCGCCTCCACCCGCGCGCCGGCCGCGAATTTGATCTGGAAAGTTGTCGGCAACTATGTATACCATCTCGTACGCCAATCGCGTTGGCAAGACCAAACAGGGGTTGCCCGCCGCATGCCGAACGAAGCCGCGCCCGCGCATCAGACTGATGCCGCCGACCGGATGGATATCGCCGCGCTGCAGGACGGCTACCGGCGCGGCACGCTGACGCCGAGCGCGGTGATCGATCGCGTGCTCGCCCGCATCGCCGCGCGCGGGGATGATGCGGTGTGGATCGCGCGGCCCGATGCCGAGGCCCTGCGCGCCGCCGCCCGGCGACTGGAGGCGGACGGGCCGGACGGCCGGCCGCTCTGGGGCATTCCCTTCGCGATCAAGGACAATATCGACCTGGCCGGGCATCCCACCACCGCGGCCTGTCCGGAGTTCGCCTACCACCCCACCGAGTCGGCGCCGGCGGTCGCGCGGCTGATGGCGGCCGGGGCGATCCCGGTCGGCAAGACAAATCTGGACCAGTTCGCGACCGGCCTGAACGGCACCCGCTCCCCCTACGGCGTGCCGCGCTGCGCGATCGATCCTGAGTATGTGTCGGGCGGCTCCAGCTCGGGCTCTGCGGTCGCCGTGGCGGCGGGGCTGGCAAGCTTCGCGCTGGGTACCGATACCGCCGGGTCCGGCCGCGTTCCGGCGGCGTTCAACGACCTGATCGGGCTGAAACCGACCCGCGGCGCCCTCAGCACCCGCGGCGTCGTCCCGGCCTGCCGCTCGCTCGACTGCATCTCGGTGTTCGCGCTCACCGCCGCGGACGCGCTCGGCGTGTTCCGGGCGGCCTCCGGCTTCGATGGGGACGACCCGTTCTCCCGCACGGCCGACGCCGCCGCCGCCTCCGCCGCGCCGCACCGCATGGCCGGCTGCCGCATCGGCGTGCCGCGCGCAGCGGACCTGCGCTTCTTCGGCAACGATGCCGGCGCGGCAGGCTTCGCGGCGGCGGTCCGGCTGGCCGAACGCCTCGGCGCCACGCTGGTCGAGGTCGATCTCGCCCCGTTCCTGGAGACTGCGCGCCTGCTGTACGACGGACCGTGGATCGCCGAGCGCTATGCGGCGATCCACGACTTCATCGAGCGCCGGCCGGAGGCGCTGCATCCGGTGACGCGGCAGATCATCGCCGCCGGCGCGCGGCCGAGTGCCGCCGATCTGTTCGCCGGCTACTACCGGCTGCGCGAACTCCGGCGCGCGACCGCGCCGGTATGGCAGGCGATCGACGTGCTGCTGACCCCGACCGCCGGGCGGCAATACACGGTCGCCGAGATGCTGGCCGATCCGGTGACGCTGAACTCGGCGCTCGGCTACTACACCAATTTCGTCAACCTGCTGGACCTGTCGGCGATCGCGGTGCCGGCGGGCCGGCAGCCGGACGGGCTGGCCTTCGGCGTCACCCTGACCGCACCGGCTTGGCACGACGCCGCACTCTGCGCGCTCGCGGACGAGTTGCACCGCGCCGGCAACGAGACCGTCGGCGCGCTCGGCCAGCAACTTGCGGCGACGCCGAAGCTGCACCTGCCGCCGGCGGAGGGCAGCGTGCGGGTCGCCGTCTGCGGCGCGCACATGGCCGGCCTGCCGCTGAACGGGCAGCTCACCACGCGGGGGGCACGGCTGGTGCGTGCCTGCCATACCGCCCCGCATTACCGCCTGTTCGCGCTGCCGGGCGGCCCGCCCGCGCGGCCCGGCATGGTGCGCGATGCCGCGGGGGCCGCGATCGCGGTGGAAGTGTGGGAGATGCCGGTCGCCGCCTTCGGCAGCTTCGTCGCCGGCATTCCCGCGCCGCTCGGCATCGGCACGGTGGCGCTGGAGGACGGCGAGATGGTGCAGGGCTTCCTGTGCGAGGGCTACGCCACGCGCGCGGCACGCGACATCACGCCGCTCGGCGGCTGGCGGCGCTACCTCGAAACCCAGGGCGGATGACGGAGGACAGCATGCCGACGGTGCGCGCCGAACCCTACGAGTTCAGCTTCGATCCCGGCCATGTGGCGCTGCTGATCATCGACATGCAGCGCGATTTCGTCGATCCGGGCGGCTTCGGCGAGGCGCTGGGCAACGACGTGTCGCTGCTGCGGCGCGCGATCGGGCCGACCGGCCGTGTGCTGGCGGCGGCGCGCAAGGCCGGGCTGCTGGTGATCCACACGCGCGAAGGGCACCGGCCCGATCTCGGCGATCTGCCGCCGGCCAAGAAGGCGCGCGGGCGGCTGGCGACCGGCATCGGCGATCCCGGCCCGATGGGCCGCATTCTGGTGCGCGGCGAATACGGCCACGACATCATCGACGAATTGCGGCCGCAGCCCGGAGAGCCGCTGGTGGACAAGCCGGGCAAGGGCGCGTTCTACGCGACCGACCTGGACGCGATCCTGCGCAGCCGCGACATCCGGCAACTGATCGTCTGCGGCGTCACCACCGAGGTCTGCGTCAACACGACCGTGCGGGAGGCCAACGACCGCGGCTATGACTGCCTGGTGCTGGCCGATTGCGTCGCCTCCTACTTCCCCGAGTTTCAGCGGGTGGCGCTGGAGATGATCAAGGCGCAGGGTGGCATCTTCGGCTGGGTCGGCGAGTCTGCTGACGTGCTGACCGTGCTCGCGCATCTGCCGGAGGCCGCCCAGCCGCGCGCGGCCTGAGCGGGCCGGACACCAAGGACGACAACACGAGGGCGAGGCGCATCGCCCCGAGAAGGAGGGAAAGTCGATGTCGATGTCGCGTGCAGACACCCCGCAGATCCGCTGGTGGGTGCCGGGGGACTGGAACGGCTTCTTCGGCCTGTTCACCAATGTCGTGCTGAACGTGATCGTGCTGACCGGGCTGTGCCTGGGGGTGATCCGGCTGCCGGAGGGCATCGTGTTCGGCCGCATCCTGCCCGCGCTCGGCATCGCCCTGCCGATCGGCAATCTATACTACGCCTATCTCGCCTACCGGCTGGCCAAGCGGGAAGGGCGCAGCGACGTCACGGCGATGCCGTACGGCCCCAGTGTGCCGCACATGTTCATCGTCGTGTTCGTCATCATGCTGCCGGTGTTCCTGAAGACCCACGATGCGGTGCTGGCGTGGCAGACCGGGCTTGCCTGGGCGTTCATCATCGGCATCATCGTGCTGCTCGGCGCCTTCATCGGCCCGGTCGTGCGGCGGCTGACGCCGCGCGCGGCGATGCTGGGCACGCTGGCGGGCATCTCGATCGCCTTCATCTCGATGCGGCCGGCCTTCCAGATGTGGGAAGTGCCCTGGATCGCCTTCCTGTCCTTCGGCATCGTGCTGATCTCCTGGACCGCCAATGTCCGTCTGCCGGGCGGCGTTCCGGGCGGCCTTGCCGCGGTGATCGTCGGCACCGTCGTCGCCTGGATCGCCGTGGTGTTCGGCTGGACCGACGTGGTCAGCGGCCAGCAGGTGGTGGCGTCGTTCGCCGCGTTCGGCCTGCATCTGCCGCGGCCCAGCGCCGACGTGCTGTCCGGCCTTGCCAATATCGCGCCGCTGCTGGTCACCGCGATCCCGCTCGGCATCTACAACTTCACCGAAGGCATGAACAACGTCGAGAGCGCGGCGGCGGCCGGCGACGACTACAGCCTGCGCCACATCCTGCTGGCCGACGGCATCGGCGCGGTGGTCGGCTCGATCCTCGGCAGCCCGTTCCCGCCGGCGGTCTATATCGGCCATCCGGGCTGGAAGGCGGTGGGCGGACGCATCGGCTATTCGCTGGCGACCGGCGTCGTCATCGCGCTGGTCTGCTTCCTGGGGCTGACGGCGCTGCTGCTCGCGGTGGTGCCGCTGGTCGCGATCCTGCCGATCCTGCTGTATATCGGCCTCGTCATCGGCGCGCAGGCGTTCCAGGCCGTGCCGTCCAAGCATGCGCCTGCCGTGGTGCTGGCGCTGATCCCGAACATCGCGGCCTGGGGACAGACGCAGATCGACGGCGCGCTGAACGCCGCCGGCACCAGCGCCGCACAGCTCGGCATGGGCAAGCTGATGGGCACCGGCGTCGTCTATTACGGCATGGAACTGCTGGGCGGCGGCGCGGTGCTGGCCGGGCTGATGCTGGGCGCCATCGCCACCTTCATCATCGACCGCGAGTTCAACAAGGCGGCCGCCTATTCCTTCGCCGCGGCGATCCTGTCGTTCTTCGGCTTCATCCACGGGGTGCAGCTCGCCTGGGCGGCGTCCCCGATGGTCGCGCTCGGCTATGCGCTGCTGGGGGCGATCTGCTTCGCCGTGGCGTGGCGGGCGGAACATGCCGGCGAGGCCGCACCGCTCTCCGCGGAGGCATGAGCGCCGGCCGGAGCGGTCGCCACGGCCGCTCCGGCCGCCGCCTCGGGTCCGATGCCGCAGCCGGCGGCGCTGCCGTGCAGCAGGCCCAGCAGACCGCACGCGCCGGAACTGTGGCCGACCGCGAGCGCCGCCGCCACGGCCGGCGACAAGGGTCTGTCGCAATCGCCCTGCGCCATCGCCGCCAGCACGTCGAACAGGCGCTGCGAGACTTCCCCCGCGGCGGCGGCGCGCAGATAGACGTGGCTGGCCCGGCCGGTGCGCGCCGCCAGCACATCCAGCCGATCGCGGAACAGCGCGAGCAGGCCCGGTTCCGGCCCGTCGGCGCCGCACGCCAGCAGGCCGGCGACGAAGCCGACGATGAAATCATCGCCCGCCGGGGTGCGCCCTTCGCCGAGGCCGACCAGCCGCGTCAGCGCCGCCACGGCCGCGTCCACGTTCCCGCCGCGGGTTGCCATGCCGAGCATCCGGATCGCCGGTGCGGCGGCGAGGCGCAGCGGCTCCGCCCTTCCATCCGAAGCGACGGCGGCGGCGACGGCGTGCCATGCCGCAACGCTCGGCGACCGGCGCAGATCGAGCCGCAATGTTTGCAGCGGCGACCGCCATCGCACCGCATGCCGCAGGTCGATCGCGAGCGTGCCGCCGGCGATCCGCAGCACGCCGTGCCGGGCCGCGCATGCCGCCATCGGCGCGACCAGCGGCGGGAACGCGAAATCGGCCGGGGTCGCGAGCGTGATGCCGAAGGGCAGGGCGCCCGCATCCTGCGTCGTCAGCGTCACGTCGATATCGTCGTCCAGGCCCAGCACGCAGGCGCGGCGATGCCGCTCGCGCACCCGGCCGGTGAAGTCGCCGGCCGGAACGCCGTGGCCCAGCGTCAGCGCCGCGAGCCGCATGGCGGGTCAGACGCTGGCATAGGCGCGCGCCAGCGCTTCCTTGATGGAGCTGCCGACGATATTCCGCCCTTCCTCGATGTTGCGGCGGAGCGCGGCGCGCGCCCCGGCGACATCGCCGGCGCCGATCCGCTCCAGGATGG
>JAKAZX010000037.1 GCA_021826485.1 Pseudomonadota bacterium
GAGGGTTTCTGGGTCCGCGGCGTCGATCTGAAATTCCCCGAATTCGCCGACACCCGCGCGGACGATTTCGTGCTCGGCGACCTGCGGGAGCAATCTTTCTGCCGCACCGTCATCGACCGGCGGTTCGACGAGGTGTACCAGCTTGCCGCCGACATGGGCGGCGCCGGCTACATCTTCACTGGCGCGCATGACGCGGCGATCATGCACAACTCCGCCACCGTCAACCTCAACGTGCTGGAGGCGTGCCGCCGCCGCAACGTGCGCAAGGTGTTCTATTCATCCTCCGCCTGCGCCTATCCCGCGTACAATCAGGAAGACCCGGACAATCCGCGCTGCGCCGAGGACTCCGCCTATCCCGCCGCGCCGGACAGCGAATACGGCTGGGAGAAGCTGTTCAGCGAGCGGCTCTATCTCGCCTATCGCCGCAACTACGGCATGGCGACGCATGTCGCGCGCTATCACAACATCTTCGGCCCGCTCGGCACGTATGACGGCGGACGGGAAAAGGCGCCGGCCGCGATCTGCCGCAAGATCGCCGCCGCACGCAGCGGCGATGCCATCGACATCTGGGGCGACGGCCGGCAGACACGCTCCTTCCTCTATATCGACGAGTGCGTGGCCGGCACGCTGCGCCTGCTGCGCTCGGACTTCGCCGGTCCGGTCAATATCGGGTCGGAGGAGATGGTGACCATCGACCAGTTGGTCGATCTGGTTGCCGAGATTGCCGGCAAGCGCATCGTGAAGCATCACATTTCCGGGCCGGTCGGTGTGCGCGGCCGCAATTCCGACAACCGGCTGATCCGCGACCGGCTCGGCTGGGCGCCATCGGCGTCGTTGCGCGCGGGGCTGGAGCAGACCTACGCCTGGATCGATGCGCAGGTGCACGGCAACGCACGGCTCGCCGCATGACGGTCGCGCAGCGCATCCGTCCGCGCCGCGCCGGCAATCTGTCGGAAGCCGCGGCGCCGCCGGCACGGCCACGCCTGTTCCTGCTCGATCCGGTATGCGTGCTGCCGTTCGGACACAACGTCCCGTCACTCAACTACTACCGCACCTATCTGGCAGGCCGGTTCGATGTCGTCGGCCCGTTCGTTTGCCGCCACTTGCCGGACACGGTGCGCGATGCGGCCGCCTTCGTGCGGCATTTCGGCTTCTACTACCACGACTTCATCCGCATCGACGCGGCGCGCGACGCGGCCGCCGCCGGGGCGCTGGCGGAGCAGGCGCGGCGCGACGTGGCGGCGCTGTTCGCCGCGCACGATCTCGGCGCCGGAGACCGTGTGCTGGTGCCGAGCGCCGATTACCACCTCGTCCGTGCGTTGTTGGATGTGCTGCGGCGACGCCCGGCGGCGCAGCGTCCGCGCGTGTTCCTGCGCTTCATCGGCGTGATGGAGGGTGCGTCGCGCGATGTCGCCGACCCGTTCGACGATCTGCTGGACCGAATGCGCTGCGCCATCGCCGACGGGCTGCCGATCTCGCTTGCGGCGGAAACCCCGGCCTATGCCGATCTGCTGAGCGTGCGCATCGGGCGGCCGGTGGCGCTGGTTCCCTACCCGCTGATCGGCGAGCAACTGCCGCTGCCGCCGCCGCGCCCGCTGCGCATCTACTCGGCCGGTTCCGGCCGTTTTGACAAGGGCTTCATGGATTTGCTGGCGATCGCCCGATCGGTGGCCTGCTCGCCGCTGGCCGGTCAGGTCGAATTCGCCGTGCAACTGCTGCCGGATGCCGAACTACGCAACGTGCAGTCCTACGCATCGCAGCTCTACGCCTGTCCCGGCGTCACGCTGTTGCCGGCGATCCTGACCGGGGCGGAGATCGTCGCGCAATATCGGCAGTCGCACGCAGTCATCATGCCCTACGACGCGGACATTTACCGCCTGCGCGGCTCGGCGATCCTGATGGAGGCGCTGGCCTATGGCCGCCACGTGTTCACCGGCGACGGCACTGCCTTTGCCGCGCAGGTACGCTACTACGGCAACGGCGCCGTGTGCCGGACGACGGAGGAGTACGTCGCCGCCATCGCACAGCTTGCCGCCGCGCCGGTGCAGGAACTCGCGGTGCGGCTCGGTCAGGCGCGCGCCCGGTTTGCCATCGACACCGATGCGGCCTATCGCAACTGGATCACGTGACATGCGCCAAGTGCTGTTCGTCGATCACGCCTTCCACCGCCGCACACGGTCCAGCGCCTTCTTCCTCGACCTGCTGCGCCGGCAATTCGCGGTGACGGTGCTGGCCGTCGATCCGGACCGGCCGGACCTGCACGCGCTGCGGGCGCCGCCGGGCACCGAGGCCGTCGTGCTCTGGCAGCTCGACTATCTCGCGCCGATCTTTCTCGGCCAGGGGCTGCGCACGCTGGTGCTGCCGATGTTCGACGGCTCGGCGAACCTGCCGGATGCGCATTTCCTTGCGGCACGCGGCGCCGGATTCGCGAATTTCTCGCGCGCGCTGCATGAACGGGTACGCATGCTCGGCCTGCCCTCGCACCTGCTGCGCTACGTCCCGCCCCCGGTCGCCGAGGCGGAGCTGCCGCGCTTCGACGTACTGCGCGGCTTCCTGTGGCAGCGCCGCCCGCAGGACGGCATCGACATCGCGCTGGTGCGCACGCTGTTCGGGGATCAGCTCGCCAGCCTGCACGTCCATGACGTGCCAGACGATCCGCAGGCGCCGCGCGCCGCCGATCCGCCCGACCTGCCGTTCCCGGTCACGCGCAGCACATGGTTCGAGGATGCCGCGGGCTACCGCGCACAGCTTGCCTGCTGCAATGTGTTCATCGCCCCGCGCGCCGCCGAGGGCATCGGGCTGGCGATGCTGGAGGCGATGGCGCGGGGCATGCTGGTCGTCGCCCACGACCAGCCGACGCACAATGAATACATCTGCAACTGGGTGAACGGCGTCCTGTTCAACAAGGATGCGCCCGGCGCCGCCAACTTCGCCGATGCCGCGGCGATCGCGCGGCGCGGCTGGCAATCGGTGCGCGACCGCCATCCGCAGTGGCTCGCGCAGGCGGCGCAGATCGGCGGCATGCTGGCCGCCCTGCCGTCGCCGCAGCCGCTGCCGCCGCACCGCCTCGATCACCTGATCCGTACGTTGCCGCACGCCTTCGCCGCCGGGCCGGAGGCGTATGCGCGCACGCTTGCCGGGCCGGCGTCCGCTGCCGCCCCGCCGGCGGCTCCGCCCGCCTTCGCCGCCGGACCCGGCGTGGAGGAGGACGAGGCGGCGGCACCGCTGCTGGCGCCGGCGCGCGATGCGCAGGGCCTCGGTACGATCGACTTCGCCAATAGCGGGGCCCGCCCCTATCTGCGGGAGGGCTGGAGTTTCGACGAACCCGCCTGGGTTTGGGCGGAGGGGTTGCGCGCGACGCTTGCATTCCGCCTGCCGCATCCGGCCGATACCGACATCACGCTGCGCTGTCTCGCCTGGACGGCGAATGCGCAGCATCCGGCGCCGCTGCTGGTCGGTGTGCTGCTGAACGGCCATTTCGTACAGGAAGTGCGCCCGGCCGACATGATCTCGGCGATCGTGCTGCGGCTGCCGCGCTTCATGCTGCGCGACGGCGCGGACAACACGCTGGAATTCGTCATGTCCAGCGTGTTCGCCGCGGCCAACGACCGGCGGCGGGTGTCCTGCGCGTTCTGCCAGATGGAATTCCTTCCGGCGACGGAGGAACCGGCCGCGCCGTTCCGCAGCATCGAATCCGGCCATGCCGCGCCGGCGTTCGAGAAGGCATGACATGACGGTGCCCGACGGACCCGACCTCGTCATCGGCGACTACCGGCTGCGCCTGCCGCCGGATCACCGGCTGCCGGCGATCCGTGCGGCGATGCCGAGCTATGACGCGCATCTCGGCTGGATCATCCGCGAAATCGCGCGTGACGACCCGGCGGGCACGTTCATCGACATCGGCGCCAATATCGGCGACACGGCGGCGCTGCTGCGCAGCCATGCGCCGAACCCGCTGCTCTGCGTCGAAGGGGCTGCCGCGCTCCTGCCCTGGCTGCGCGCCAATCTGCGCCTGCTGCCCGGCCCCGTCGCGTGCGAGGAAGCCTTCGTCGCGGTGGCGGAGATTGCGGCCTTCGGCCTGAATTACCGTTCCGGGAGCGGTTCCGGCGGCTTCGGCCTCGATCCCGCCGCCGCCGCGCCGGCGCGTTTCACCGGCGTCGCCGACCTGCTGGCCGCCGCAAGCCGCGGCGGCATCCCGCCGGCCCTGTTCAAGACCGACACGGACGGGCTGGACGGTTTCATCCTTCGCGACTACCTGCGGCTCGGCGAGGACCGGGCGGTACTGTTCTTCGAATGCGACGAGGCCGGCACCGCGGTTCCCGGTGGCGATGCGGCATGGGCCGAGGTGTTCTCGCAGCTTCATCGCCGCGGCTATGCGCTGCTGATCTACGACAACCACGGCCTGCCGATGCTGTTCGCCGACCCGACGCAGGGCAGCGCAGTGGACGATCTGCGCTTCTACGTGGCCCGCCAGCATGCGGAGGGCGCGGTGCGCATCCACTACCTCGACATCTGGGCGTTTCCGCCCGCGAAGCACCGGCTTTTCACCGATCTGCGCGCGGAGCGGGGGCGCCGGTTCTTCTGATCCCGGCGCCGCCGCGTCGCTACATGCCCGCCTGCACCTGGCCGCGGATTTCGCCGCCCGGGTTCGCCTTGGTATGCACGTTCACATACCATTTGCCGGCTTCCAGTTGCGCGATCTGGTCGTCGGTCAGCGTGGCGGTGCCCTTGGCGGGGCTTTCCGGCGGTTTGATCGGCACGACGACGCCGGCATTCTTGCCCGGGTCCGCCGGGCCGTGGAAATGCGCCGCCGTCGCCGGCCCGGTCAGGCCGCTATAGGTCAGCGTGTAGGTCAGCGTCTTGGTCGCGGTGTCCAGCGTCGCCGCCAGTTCGCCGGTGCCCTTGCTGTCCTTCGGCGGCACTTCCTGTGCCGCGGTCAGATGCGCGGCGAAGTGCTTCATCTCCGCCCTGGCGGCGCCGGATACCAGCCCAGCGGCAAGCACAGCCGCCGCGAATGTTGCTGCGAACCTCATTCAGTCCTCCCTACGAAGCCACCAGTGCCAGCACGCGCAGCGGGCTGCCCGACCCGCCCTTGATCTTCAGCGGTGGCGCCACGATCAGCGCGCCCGTCGGCGGCAGCTTGTCGAGGTTGCACAGGCACTGCAAGCCGTAGCGGCCCTTGCCGTGCATGAAGAAATGCGCCGGGAACGGTGGCTGGAATCCGAAGGCCTGGCCGGCATCGGTGCCGATCGTCTCGGTGCCGAAGCCCAGCACGTCGCGTTCCTCCACCAGGAATTTGATGGCGCCGACATCCGGGCCCGGCGTGTGCGCCCCGTCCTCGCGCACATTGGCGTAGGCCGCACCCGACCGCTTCGACCAGTCGGTGCGCAGCAGCACCCAGACGCCGTCCGGGATGCGGCCGTGCCGGGCTTCCCAGGCCACGATCATGTCCTTGGTCAGCAGGAAATCGGCATTGCCCGCGGTTTCGCGCGCGCAGTCGATCACCACGGCCGGGGCGATGAACTTCTCGGCCGGGATGGTGTCGGTCGTGTTGTTGGGGAAGTCCTTGCCGCTCACCCAGTGCACCGGCGCGTCGAAATGCGTGCCGGTGTGCTCGTTCATCGAGATGTTGTTCCAGTACCAGGCCGGCCCGCGCTCGTCGTAGCGCGACACCTCCTCGATGGTGAACGGCGCGCACTGGCCGAATTGCGGCGGCAACTGGATGGTCGGGAAATCCGGTGACAGCGTCTGCGTCAGGTCGATCACGCGCACCCGGCCGCCGGCCAGCGCGGCGGCGAAGTCGTTCAGGTTCATCGGACAGTCTCCCCCCGTTCGGTCGGCACGGCATCCAGCGTGGCGACCGTCGCCAGCGCGCCGTCCAGCATCTTGCCATCCTCATCCGCCAGCGCCGCCTCGCGCAAGCGGCGGATCCACTCGGCGGCGTCGCGGCGCCCGGCCAGCAGCGCGAGCGCGCCGGTGACGCGGGCGAACTTGCTGATGCCGCGGGCATGCGTGTCGCTGTAGCCCTTCACCAGCCGGCGGCACTTCACCAGCTCCAGCGCCAGCGCGTAATCCTGCCCCGCCTGCGCCAGCGCCTGGGCCGTCCAGCCTTCCAGATGCGCCTGCTCGCGCGCGTGGCGCAGCAGCGTGCGGCGCCGGCGCTTCAGCGCGGCCAGCGCATACAGCATGCCGAAGCCGGTGATGGTGTCGGTGCGGATGCGCCGCCCGCGCGCGAACACGCGCCCGATCAGCCGCGAGAGGGCCGGCGACTGTTCCACACGCCGCCCCAGCCGCGCCGGCAGCGTCGCACAGACCTCCTCCAGCCGCGGATGGAAATATTCGGTGGTGGCGACGATCTGGTCGGCCCGCACCCCGGCTTCCGCCTGCACGCGGGCGCGGCGGGCGGTGCGGGTCTTCAGGTCGGCCACCCGGATCACATCGTCATAGGCCATCGCCACCGCGACCTGCCGTGCCGCCTCGGTGGTCAGCGCGAAGCCGTGGCCGGCATCGTCATGCGCCAGGAAGCGCGCCACCCGGTCCAGGTATTCATGGGCGTAAGCCACGTCCTGATAGTCCACCAGCCGCGCCAGGCCGTGCCGCAGCATCGTGCGGGCCGGGGCGGGGAAGTCGCTGTCCACCCGGCGCAGCGCGCGGACCAACTCGGCCCGATCGCCCTCGGTGCCGCCGCGCGGCCGGCTGGGGACGGGGGCGGCCGGCGGCGCCGTCTCCGCCACCGGCGTGGAGACCGCGTCGAAGCCGGCGGCGAAGGCGCGCAGGCTGCCGGCGACGCCGACGCCCGCCGCCTCGATCGTCGCCTCGAACGCCGCGCGCGGGAAGGGCAGGGCGCCGCTCGCCGCCAGCGCCCCGAACAGCGCCGCCGAGATCACGCTGCCCGCCTGTTCCGCCAGCGCCTGCATGTCGGCCGACAGGAACCGCCGGCTGGCGGCATTGGCCGCTTCGATCACCGCAGCGGGATCGGCACGCCCGTCGCCGGGCCGTGCCTTCTCCGTCACCGCGAAGGCGCGGTGGGAGGAGGCGATCAGCGTGGTGCGGTCCGGCGCCACCAGGCCGCGCATGATGGCGCGCCCGGCTTCCATCAGTTCGGCGGCGATCACCACGTCCACATCGCCGGGCACCGGCATCAGCGACAGCGCCGGCAGGCGGTCGTCGGCGCGGGCGCGGATCATCTCCACGTAGTAGATCGTCGCGCCGGTGCGCTGGGCGACGCCGGGCACCGAGGTGGATTGCGCGTACCAGCCGGATTCCTCCGCCAGCGCGACGATCCAGTCGGCCAGCACCCCGCCGCCCTGGCCGCCCATCGCCATGATGGCGACGCAGATCGGCCGTTCCTCCCCGGCGGCGAATCCCCCGTCCATGTCAGGCCAGCTCCAGCCGCGCAGCGTCGCGCCGGCGGGCGAGGGTGCCGATCACACGGGCGCGCAGCCGTTCCAGCCAGCGTTCCCACCGCGTCGGGTTGTGGACCACGTCGGCGCGCCAGAAGCTCGGGCACAGCACGGCCGCTTCCGCCACTTCGCCGCAATTGCCGCAGCCGACGCAGGAATTGTCGATCGCCGCCACCGGGTCCTGTTTCAGCGGGTCGCCGGAATCCTTCACCGACAGGCTCGGGCAGCCGGACAGGCGGATGCAGGCGTGATCGCCGGTGCAGACATCCTCATCGACGCCGAAGCGCGGCTTCACCTGCCGTTCGCCGCGCTTCACCGCCGCCTGGAAGGCCGGCCGCTCGCGCCGCTGCCGGTTCAGCATGCATTCGGAGGAGGCGATGACGAATTTCGGTCCCTCCGCCTGCGTGGTCAGCGCCTCGCGCAGCGCGTCGCGCATCTTCGCAACCGAATAGGTGCGGTCGATCCGCCGGACCCATTTGGCGCCGACGCCGCGCACCGCATCCTCGATCGGGTGGCGGGTGCTGCGCGATGCGTTCTCGGCGCGCGAGGACGGGATGTCCTGCCCGCCGGTCGCGGCGGAATAGTGGTTGTCCACCACCAGCACCACGCCGTCATGCTTGTTGAACACGGCGTTGGAAATGCCGCTGGCCAGCCCGTTGTGCCAGAACCCGCCGTCGCCCATCACCGCAATCGGCCGTTTCTCCGCCTTCACCTGCAACCCGGCGGCGGAGGCGGGGCCGAGCCCGTAGCCCATCGTCGTGGTGCCGATGTTGAACGGCGGATTGATCGAGAACAGGTGGCAGCCGATATCCGCTGCCACGTGATGCTCCCCCAGTTCCCGCTGCACCAGCGTCAGGGCGGAGAAGATCGGCCGCTCCGGACAGCCGGTGCAGAAGCTGGGCGGGCGCGGCGGCACCGCCTGCGCCAGCGCCTTCACCCGCGCGTCCTGCATCACCGCCGCAGCGTCCGGCGGCGTGCGCGCCGCGCGCAGTAATCCGGGCGCATGCGCCTCCAGGAACCGGCGCAGGCCGGCGACCAGCACCTGGGCGGTGTATTCGCCGCCCATCGGCAGCACGTCCTTGCCGGCCAGCCGCGTCGGCACGTCGGCACGGCGCAGGATGGCGTGCAGCGCCTGCTCGATGAAGTCGGGCTGTCCTTCCTCCACCACCAGCACGGCGCGCTTGCCGCGGCAGAACGCCGCCAGATCGTCGCCGATCAGCGGATAGGTCACGTTCAGCACATGCAGCGGAACGCGCGTCCGGCCCCACACATCGGCCAGCCCGAACAGGGCAAGCGCGCGCATCACGCCGTTGTACATGCCGCCCTGGAGGATGATGCCGATGTCGTCGGCATCACCGGTGAAGGTTTCATTCATGCCGCGGCTTCGGATGAACGCGACGGCGGCGGGCCAGCGCTGCGCCACCTTCTCCTGCTCGTGCGCGAAGCTGGCCGGCGGCAGCACGATGCGGCTGGTGTCGCGCCGCGGCTCGTTCAGCGCGCGCGCCAGCGGGAAGGCGGGGCGCTGGTTGTCCTTGCAGATGAAGCGGCCGTGGACATGGCAGGCGCGGATGCGCAGTTCCAGCATCACCGGCGTGTTGGAGGCTTCGGACAGCTCGAACGCATCCTCCACCGCGCGGACGATGCTGGGCAGGTTGGGGCGCGGGTCGAGCAGCCAGATCTGGCTTTTCATCGCGAAGGCGTGCGTCCGCTCCTGCATGATGGAGGAGCCTTCGCCGTAATCCTCGCCGATCACGATCACCGCGCCGCCGGTGACGCCGCCGGATGCCAGGTTGGCCAGCGCGTCGCAGGCGACATTGGTGCCGGCGGTGGATTTCCACGTCACCGCGCCGCGGATCGGATACATCACCGAGGCCGCCAGCGTCGCAGCCGCCGCCGCCTCGCTCGCTGATGCCTCGAAATGCACGCCCAGGCCGGCCAGGATGTCCTGGGCGTCGGACAGCACGTCCATCAGATGCGAAATCGGCGCACCCTGATAGCCGGCGACATAGCCGACGCCGGATTGCAGCAGCGCCTTGGTGACGGCGAGAATGCCCTCGCCCCGGAATTCCTGGCCCGCGCCGAGCCGTAAATCCTGCACCTCGCGCGCGAAGGACCGCTCCGCCATCTCGCCCCCTGCCGCCGACCGCAGGAAGATACTTCAGACCTGAAGCATTGCCGAGTCAACCACGGCCGCCGCGACGGCTATCGCAGCCGGCGGACGCCGGGCTAGCATGCCGCATGGACCCGAGTTTCCTGCCCGCGTGGCGGCTGGCGGAGCTGACGCGCGGCGGCGCGATCGGCTGCGCCGAATTGCTTGAGCATTATCTGGCGCGCGTCGCGCGGCTGGATGCGCGGCTGAACGCGGTGGTGGTTACCGACCTGCCGCGTGCCCGCGCGCGTGCGAAACATCTCGATTCGCTTCCGCGCGATGCGGCCGGGCCGCTGTTCGGCGTGCCGATGACGGTCAAGGAAAGCTTCGACGTGAAGGACCTGCCCACCACGCGCGGCCATGCCGACCAGCGCGACCATCGCGCGCCGGCCGATGCGCTGCTGGTCGCGCGGCTGGAACAGGCCGGGGCGGTGGTGTTCGGCAAGACCAACGTGCCGGTCGATCTCGGCGACTGGCAGAGCTACAACGCGCTGTACGGCACCACCAGCAATCCGTGGAACCTCGCGCACACGCCGGGCGGGTCCTCCGGCGGCAGTGCGGCGGCGCTGGCCGCGGGGCTGGGCGGCCTGGAACTCGGCAGCGACATCGGCGGCTCGATCCGCGTGCCGGCGCATTTCTGCGGGCTGTTCGGCCACAAGCCCACCTGGGGCCTGCTGCCGGCCACCGGCTTCGCCCCCAGCGATGCCGGCGCGATGGTGGACATCGCGGTCAGCGGCCCGCTCGCCCGGTCCGCCCGCGATCTGGCGTTGGCGCTCGATGTGCTGGCCGGCCCCGATCCGGCGGAAACCGGCCTGACCCTGAACCTGCCGGCGCCGCGCGCGACCCGCCTCGATGCCCTGCGGGTCGCGGTCTGGGCCGAACAGCCCGGCCACGCGACGGAGGCGGAGACGGTCGCGCTGCTCGGCGCGCTCGCCGACCGGCTGGAGGCCGAGGGCGCCCGCGTCTGCCGCACCGCGCGGCCGGAATTCGACGCGGACGACGCCTTCCAGCTCTACGGCACCCTGCTCGGCGCCACTTTCGCCGCCCGCCGGCCGGAAGCGGCGCTGATCGCGATGCAGGCGGCCAAGGCGCAGCTCCGCCCGGACGACCGCAGCGCCGATGCCGCCATCACCCGCGCCGCCGATCTCAGCTTCCGCGAATGGTATGCGCTGAACCAGCGCCGCCACGCCATCCGCCGGGCCTGGAGCGCGTTCTTCCGCGACTGGGACGTGCTGCTCTGCCCCGCCTTCGGCACCGCCGCGCTGCCGCACATGCAGGACGGCCAGACCTGGGAGCGACAGGTCGGCGTGGACGGGCGCAGCGTCCCCTACAACGACCTGCTGTTCTGGGCTGGCCTGACCTGCGGCTATCACCTGCCGGCCAGCGTCGCCCCGCTTGGCCTGTCGCGGGCGGGGCTGCCGATCGGCGTGCAGATCGCCGGGCCGATCTACGGCGACCGCACCACGATCGCCGTCGCCGGCCTGCTGGAAGCCGCGTGGCGCGGCTTCACCCCGCCGCCCGGCTGGAATTAGGCGCCCGCCAGTAACGGCCGCCGGCGGCCATCAGCCGCACCAGCAGCCGGGCCGGCACCGCGCCTTGCGGCAGGTGCAGATGCGCCGCCCCGTCGGTCCAGCGCCACGCGCAGCCCTGGTCGGGGGCATGCCAGCCGGCACCGAACGCGGCCTCCGGCAGCGGCGTCCCGTCCAGCTCCAGCGCCACCGCGACGCCCAGCAGCCGCCCGTCGGGCCGCGCCGGATCAAGCTCGCTCGGCACAAAGCTGTCCGAGGCCAGCGCCACCTGCCGGGTGCCGGGCGCGAGGGTGAATTCGAGCGTCCCGGGCGCCGGCCGCCGGCCCGAGAGCCGCCGCCCGTCGGCCAGCAGCACCGGCCCGCCATCCCGCCACTGCCGCCAGCCCAGCCGGCGCGCGCGAGCCAGCAGGGCGCGATGCGCCCGCGCCACCCGGTCCCCCGACAGCAGCAGCGGCGCGCAGCCCTGCGCGGCATAGGTGGCGAGCGTCGCCGCCAGCCGCTCCGCCGACGCCGGCACCGCGCGGGCGACCGTGCCGAACCAGGTGTCGAAGGCGGCCCGATTGCCGGTGTCCAGATAGCTCTCGCTGGCCAGTCCCTCGGTCAGCAGAAGGTCGTGCCGGTCCAGCTCGACATGAACGTAGGTGACGCGCGCCTGCCGGCGCAGCCGCTGCACGGTGGCGCCGTTGACCAGCCGGTGGGCGGGGATCAGCGCGCCGTCGATGAACACCGCATGGTCCGGCGACAGCAGCAGGTCGCGCGCCGGCACGCCGGGTGCGACGGCGTCGGCCAGGATGCGCACCGGCGCGGCCGCTTCCGCATCGCGCAGCCCCACCCAGCGCACCGGCGCCATCCGGCCCGATGCCGTGCGCACGACATCGCCGGGCCGCAGCGCCTCCACCGGCAGGTCGCCGCGGGCGGTCGCGATCCGCGTGCCGGCGACGAAGCAGGCGGCGTCGGACACCGAGTTGTTGACCACGGTGCCGGTGATCGGCACCAGCACGTTCTGGTCGAAATGCGCACCGTTGAACTGATAGGCGATGTTGACCGCCTGGCCTTGCAGGGCGCCGAGATGGTTCGCGGTCAGCGTGACTTGCAGGACATCGGTGCCGCCGCGGCCGAGCACCGAGAAGTTCTGTGGCGTCACCCCGCTGCCGGACAGGTCCGAATCGGTGATGTTGGCGCCGTTCACGTCGGTCTGCACCGCGCCGTTCAGGTGCAGGACGGCGGCATCGCCCTCCATGTTCTCGATGGTGATGGTCTTGGTGACGGTGGTGCCGAGCGGCACCGTGCCGAAATTGATCGCCGGGATCGAGGCGGCGATGGCGACGTCGCTGCCGCGCCAGGGCGGGACGATCTGCCCGGTGCCGCTGAACCCCGCGCCGGGCAGATAGCTGTTGCCGCTGCCGCTGTTGGCATCGTTCAGCACTCCGATGCCGATATTGCGGTCACCGAGCGCGACTGTGGCACCGGTGCCGAGGTCGAGCGTGCCGATGATGGCGCTGACCGGCCCGGGAAACGCCCCGGTCGCCTGGACCGTCGCCGCATCGGCCTGGGCGTTCGGATCCTGCGTGGACACGCCGACCCACCACGCCTTGGAAATATCGAGGCCCGCACCCTGGCCGAGATCGGCGGTGCCGACCGTCATCGAGGTGCCGCCGAGCAGGGTCAGAGTCGCCGCGTTGGCCAGCGTCAGCGTGCCCATGGTGAAACTCGCGCCGCCCGGCAGCGTGCCGAAGGAAACCTGCGCGCCCGCGGTGATGTTCACCGCTGCAACATCGGCCCCGCCGGAGACATCGCTGGCGCTGGCATTGAAATCCGCCGTGTCCGCGGTGCCGGGTGCCCGCGTGGCGGTCATTCCCGTTGTAACGTCGTACCAATTTCCTGGCGTGAACCAATAAGGCGTTCCGCCAGAACCAGTCCAGACGAAGGTATCAGCCATGATAGCGATCCATTTCCGATCAAGCGCGCCCGCATCATGCACGGGAGGCAGAATGAAACGCTCGACACGATAACGTTATTGCTTGCGAACATCACAATTGTACATTCGTTCGCGCGGGTTGTTCTGAAACAGTTCGCGCCACGCGCGAACCGGCAATGCTGCAATGCAAAACTTGGCGCGCGGCCCCCGGCGCGCGCATATGGCGGTATGCCGTTCCCCCGCTGGCTGCCGCCGCTGCTCGGTGTCCTGATCGCCGTCGGCCCGGTCTCGACCGACATGTATCTGCCGGCCTTCCCGGCCATCGAGGCGGCTCTGGGCGGCCGGCCCGGCACCGCGCAGGTGACGCTCGCCACCTGGTTTGCGGGGCTTGCCGCCGGCCAGATCGCCCAGGGCACGCTGGCGGACCGATTCGGCCGCCGCCTGCCGCTGATCCTGGGCACCGCACTCTATACCCTGGCCTCCGCCGGCTGCGCGCTGTCGCCGGACCTGCCGACGCTTGCCTTCATGCGGTTCCTGGCGGCCTTCGGCGGCTCGGCCAGCATGGTGATCCCGCGCGCCATCGTCCGCGACCTGGCGGACGGCCACGCGGCGGCGCGGCTGATGAGCCGGCTGATGCTGGTGATGGGGGTGGCGCCGATCCTGGCCCCGTCGCTCGGCGGCCTCGTGCTGCGGGTCGCCGACTGGCACACGATCTTCTGGATCGCCGCCTTGTACGGCGTGGTCTGCTGCATCGTGGTGGCGCTGGCGCTGCCGGAGACGCTGCCGCCGCGCGCGCGCATCCGGCTCGGTCCGCTGGCGCTCGCCGGCCGCTACGTGACGGTCGCGCGGGAACGCAGCTTCGTCAGCCATGCGATGATCCTGTCCGGCACCAGCTTCGTCACCTTTGCCTATCTCGGCGGTTCGCCGGACGTGTTCATCACCCTGTTCCAGCTCGCGCCGTCGCAGTACGGCGCGGTGTTCGGCGCCTGCGCGGCGGGCTTCATCGCTGCGTCGCAGATCAATCCGCTGCTGCTGCAACGGGTCGGCGGCAGCCGCCTGCTGCGCGGCGGCGTGCTGGGGTCGCTGGTGGCGACGGTGACGCTGGCCGCCCTGGCGATGGGCGGGGTCGGGCCGTGGTGGGCCTATGCCGGCTGCGTGCTGGTGAACGCCGCGAGCAACGGGTTCTCCAACCCCAATGCCACGGTCGGCGCGCTGTCGCGCCACGGCGCCCATGCCGGCAGCGCCTCGGCGCTGATGGGCACGCTGCAATTCTCCCTCGGCGCGGTCAGCGGCCTGCTGGTCGGCGTGCTGGCGGACGGCACGGCGCGGCCGATGGCCCTGCTGATGCTGCTCGGCGCCACCGTCGCGGCGGTGGCGGACCGGGCGCGGCCGGGGGCCTGACCCTCAGTCCAGCAGGACGGCGACTTTCTCCGCCACCGCGAGGCCGAGCCGGCGCTGCGTGTCCGCCGAGAAATGCAGCCCGTCCACCCCGTCGGTCGCGATCACGCTGCCGGCGTCGAGGAACGCCGCCCCGGCCGCCTGCGCCACCGCGGCATAGAGCGGCGGCAGGCGGCGGCCTTTCTCGATGCCGCCGGCGAACATCTCGGCGAAATGCGGGCTGAGCGCGCCGAGCGGCGGCGGGCAGATCAGCAGCAGGCGCGGATTCGGATAGGCGGTGCCGACGCCGCCATCGAGCGTGCGGGCGATGTCCAGCAGCCGCTTCGCCCCCAGCGCGATGCGGTCGGCGGGACGGTCGAACTGCGCCTTGAGGTCGTTGGTGCCGAGCATGATCGCGACCGCGTCCAGCGGCAGGTGGCTGGCCAGCGCCGCCGGCAGGAACGCCGCCCCATCCAGCCCGGCGCCGCCGAGCAGCGGGTTGGACGGGTCGGCAAGGTCGGTGGTGCGGCCGTTCAGCGCCTCCTCGATCACCGTGACGCCGCTGCCGAGCGCGGCGGCCATCACCTGCGGCCAGCGCAGGTCCCGCGCGTAGCGGGTGGAGGGGGGTGTTGCCACCGGCACGAATCCCCAGGTGTTCGAGTCGCCGAAGCACAGCACGCGCCGTTCCGCCATCGATCCCTCCCGCCGATGCGGCTGTTGTAGGACGCGGCGATGCGGGGCGGCCAGTCCGGCCCGCGCGCTTGTGCCCTGCGCGGCCGGCGCGGAGAGTGCGGGCCGATCCGCCGCAATCGGGAGACCGCCGGAATGACTGAACCGACCGAGCCGCAGGGGCCGCTGTCCGGCCTGCTGGTGCTGGACCTGTCGCGGGTGCTCGCCGGCCCGTGGGTCGGCCAGACGCTCGGCGATCTCGGCGCGGAGGTCATCAAGGTGGAGCGGCCGGGCAGCGGCGACGACACGCGCGGCTGGGGTCCGCCGTTCCTCAAGGACCGCAGCGGCGCCGAGACCGGGGAGGCCGCGTATTTCCAGTGCGCCAACCGCAACAAGAAGTCGCTGACCCTCGATCTCGCCAACCCCGAGGGGCAGGCGATCCTGCGCCGCCTGGCCGCACAGTCGGACGTGCTGATCGAGAACTACAAGGTCGGCGGCCTCGGCAAATACGGCCTCGACTATCCCACGCTGAGCGCTGACAACCCGCGGCTGATCTACTGCTCCATCACCGGGTTCGGCCAGACCGGCCCCTATGCGCCGCGCGCCGGCTACGATTTCCTGATCCAGGCGATGGGCGGGCTGATGAGCATCACCGGCCGGCCGGACGGGGAGCCCGGCGGCGGCCCGCAGAAGGTCGGCGTGGCGCTGACCGACATCATCACCGGCCTGTATGCAACGATCGGCATCCTGGCGGCGCTGGCGGCCCGGGAGCGGACGGGGCGGGGGCAGCATGTCGATCTGGCGCTGCTGGACGCCCAGGTGGCGAGCCTTGCCAACCAGGCCATGAACTACCTGGCCACCGGCGTTTCGCCGCAGCGCCTGGGCAATGCCCACCCCAACATCGTGCCGTACCAGGACCTGCCGACGGCGGACGGCAGCATGATCGTCGCGGTCGGCAACGACCAGCAGTTCGCCCGCCTGTGCGACGTGCTCGGCCGGCCGGACTGGGCGCGCGACCCGCGCTTCGCGACCAATCGCGGCCGGGTGCAGCACCGTGCGGTGTTGGTCCCGCTGCTGGAGGCGGCAACGCGGGAGCGCGGCACTGCCGCCTGGATCGCCGCGCTGGAGCCGCTGGGGGTGCCGTGCGGGCCGGTCAATTCGGTCGGCGCCGCGTTGGAGGACCCGCAGGTGCGCGCCCGCGGCCTGCGCATTTCCATGCCCCACCCGTCCGCCGGCAGCCTCGATCTGGTCGGCAGCCCGATCAACCTGTCCGACACGCCGGTCAGCTATCGGCACGCGCCGCCGCTGCTCGGCGAGCACACCCGGGAAGTCCTGTCGCAGCTTGCCGGCCTGTCGGACGCCGAGATCGCCGGGTTGGCGGCGCGCAAGGTCATCTGAG
>JAKAZX010000449.1 GCA_021826485.1 Pseudomonadota bacterium
GCGCGCCTGGCCCTGCACCTGATCGCGCCGTCCGCCGGCAGCGTGCGGTTCCGCGGCCAGGACCTGGCGGCGCTGCCGCGGGCCGGGCTGCGGCGGGCGCGGCGCCAGATGCAGATGATCTTCCAGGACCCGTACGGCTCGCTCAACCCGCGCATGACGGTGCGCGAGACGCTGGAGGAGCCGCTCGCCGTGCATGCGATCGGCACGCCGCGCGAACGGCGCGCCCGCGTCGAGGCGCTGGTGCAGGAAGTGGGCCTGCCGGCGGCGGCGCTGGATCGCTACCCGCACGAATTCTCCGGCGGTCAGCGCCAGCGCATCGCGATCGCCCGTGCCGTCGCGACCGAACCGGCGCTGATCGTCGCCGACGAACCGGTATCCGCCCTCGACGTGTCGGTGCAGGCGCAAATCCTGAACCTGCTGATCGACCTGCGGCAGCGGCATGGGCTGGCCATGCTGTTCATCTCGCACGACCTGCGCGTGGTGGAGTTCCTCAGCGACGAGGTCGCCGTGATGTATCTCGGGGAGATCGTGGAGCAGGGGCCGCGGCAGGCGATCTATGCCGCGCCGCGGCACCCCTATACCCGGGCGCTGTTCGACGCGATGCCCGGCCGTGGCGGCACCCGCCTGCGCGGCGAGATTCCCAGCGCCGCCGCCGTCCCCTCCGGCTGCGCCTTCCGCACCCGCTGCCCGCTCGCGATCGATCGCTGCGCCGCCGAGCGGCCGGCGCCGCGCGGCGTGGGGCCGGCGCATCGCGTCGCCTGCCACCGCGCGGAGATTGCCGCATGACCGCAACGATCTCCGCCGACACGCCCTATGGCCGCCTGATCGGCCGCCGCACGCCGGGCGGGGCGGCGTTCCTCGGCATCCGCTACGCCACCCAGCGCCGCTTCCGCCCGCCCGAGCCGCTCCGTCGCGCGCCGGGCGGCGGGATGGAGGCCTTGCGGCCGGGGCCGGCGCCTACCCAGTCCGTCCGCCCGTCCGCCCCCTGGGCGCCGGCGGCGGAGATCGGGGCGATCAGTGAGGACTGCCTGACGCTGAATGTCTGGACGCCTGCGGTCGATGGCGCCCGCCGGCCGGTGCTGGTGCACGTCTTCGGCGGCGGCTTCCAGGGCGGCAGCGCGCAGGGCGGCGTGCAGGACGGGGAAGCGCTGGCGGCCCGCGGCGATGCGGTGGTGGTGCGGGTGAATTTCCGCCTCGGCGCGCTCGGCTTCCTGCATCTCGGGGCGGTCTGGGGCGAACCCTACCAGGCCGGCAACGTGGCCCTGCTGGACCTCTGCGCCGCGCTGGAATGGGTGCGGGAGAATGTCCGCCCCCTCGGCGGCGATCCGGACAACGTGACGCTGTTCGGCCTGTCCTCCGGCGCGTTCATGATCGCCGCCCTGTTCGCCGCCCCCGCCGCGCGCGGGCTGTTCCGCCGGGCCTGGATGCAGAGCGGCGCGGCCTCCCGCATCATCGGCCGCGACGTGGCGGCCGGGCAGGCGGCGGAGTTCCTCGCCGTGCTCGGCATCCGCCCGGGCGACGCGGCGGCGCTGGCGGCGGCGGAGGTGGCGGATATCCTGGCCGCGCAGGAGCGGATCGTCGCCACCGACCTCGGCGCGCGGAACGCCCCCGGCGGCCGCACGCTGGGCATCGTCGCCGACGGGGTGACGGTGACGGACCACCCGCTCGCCGCGATCGCCGCGGGGACGGCCCGGCAGGTGCCGATGGTGCTCGGCATGACGCGCGAGGAGGCGCGGCTGTGGTTCGCGCTCGGCGTGATGCAGCCGACCGCCTCCGAGGACGATCTGCGGCAGGAAATGGCGCGGTTCTGCGGCCCGGATCGCGTGCCGGCGCTGCTCGCGGCCTATCGCGCCGCCTGGCCCGGCGCCGCCCCGGCGCTGCTGCGGGAGCGGTTCCTGACCGATGCGGTCTATCGCGTCCCGGCCTGGCGGACCGCCTCCGCCCAGGTGGCGGCGGGCGGGCGGGCCTATTGCTACGAATTCGCCTGGACGCCCCCCTACGGGAACGGTCGGCTCGGCGCCGCCCACGGCTTCGACGAGCCGTTCGTCTGGGGGGTGGCCGACCGGCAGCGCGTGCCGTTCATCGCCGGCGCCGAGGCGGAGGCCGCCGCGCTCGCCGAAGCCCTGTCCGCGACCCTGCTGCGGTTCGCCCGCGCGGATTCGCCCGGCTGGCCGTCCGGACGGGGCCGGGTGTTCCCGGGCGACCCGGACGAGCCGGTGCCGCCCCCGGCCATCCTGCGGGCCTGGGAGGGCATTCCGCGGCCATAGGGGCGCATGGCGGGCCTTGCCATTTCGGCATTGTCGGGCCGCGCGGCCCCGCGGCAGCATCGGCCGGTGACGCACCTCCTCCCCCTGGCCCTGCTGGTCGCCGGCACGTTCCTGGCCGGCGGGCTGGTCAAGGGCGTGATCGGTCTGGGTCTGCCGACCATCGCCATGGGCCTGCTCGGCCTGGCCATGCCGCCGGCCAAGGCCGCGGTGCTGCTGCTGGTGCCCTCGCTGGTGACCAATGTCTGGCAGGTGCTTGCGGGGCGGCACCTGCGCAGCGTGCTGCGCCGCCTGTGGCCGATGATGCTCGGCATCGTCGCCGGGTCGCTGCCCGGGTCCGGGGTGATCGCCGGCGCCTCCGTGCACACCGCGACCGCGGCGCTCGGTGCCGCGCTGATCCTCTACGGAATGGTCGGGGTGGCGATGCCCCGGCTGCGCGTGCCGCAGCGGATGGAGCGGTGGGCCGCCCCGCTGATCGGTGCGGCAACCGGGCTGGTCTCGGGCGCGACCGGCGTGGCGATGATCCCCGCCGTCCCGTTTCTCGGCTCGCTCGGGTTGCAGCGCGACGAGCTGGTGCAGGCGCTCGGCCTGTCCTTCACCGTCTCCACCCTCGCGCTCGCAGCCGGCCTCGCGCTGCACGGCGCATTGCCGCTTTCCGCCACCGGGGCCTCGCTGCTGGCGGTGCTGCCCGCCCTGGCCGGCATGGGGCTGGGCGGGCTGCTGCGGGCGCGGGTGCGCCCGGAGATCTTCCGGCGGTGCTTCTTCGCCGGCCTCCTGGCGCTCGGGGCCGAACTCCTGTGGCGCGGAGTGGCATGAGCGGTTCGACCGCTACGTCCCGCCGTGTCGTGCTGATCGGGCATGTTCCAGGGCAACGCCGCTCGCACCCCCTGGACAAGTGCGTGCCAATGGGATACATATGCGATGCACCAATGACACTCTGAACCCGACCTTAACTCCGAGGAAGTCGCAGGTATCGCTGACGCCCGGATTCTGTCCGGGACGCGTCGGCG
>JAKAZX010000038.1 GCA_021826485.1 Pseudomonadota bacterium
GTGATCCTGCAGGACGAGCTTCTGCGCCTTGCTCAGTCCGACGGCGGCATTGGCCTGCTCGTCCTCAACGATGAGCTTCACCTTCTGGCCTTTGACGGTCGGCGCGTCCTTGACGGCCTGCTCATAGCCGTTGCGCATGTCGATTCCCAACGGCGCAAGCGCCCCGGTGGTCGGGACGATGACCCCGATCTTCACGTCCTCGGCCTGCGCCCGCGTGGCGAAGATCGAGACGGCGGAGAGCAGCGCCAGCCCGGTCAGGCGCAGCGTGGGGTTGGTAACGCGCATTCTTCTTCCTCCCTCGTTCATTGGCGCTAAGGCGTTATGATCGCCTTGCCGGTGAAACGTCGTCCGTCGAGTTCCCCGAGAACATCGGCAAGCGCCGCGAGCGGGAACGCTTCAATCCGGTATGTCGGCAGGCTGCCATCGACCAGCGCAGCCTGGATCGACGACACGGCCTCGCGCACGAGTCCGGGCGCGTGGCGCAGATAGCTGCCGAAGAACATGCCGAGTGCAGCGGCGTTCTTCACGAGAAGGATGTTGGCAGGGTAGCTCGGCACGCCGCCGGCGGGAAAGCCGAGTGTGACGATCCGCCCGCTCCAGGCGACGCAGCGCAGGGCGAGGCCGCCCATCTCGCCACCGACAGGGTCGATGATCACATCGGCGCCGCGCTTGCCGGTCAGCTCCGCGACGCGGTCGCGCAGGGACGCGCTGCCGTAGTCGATGGCTTCGTGTGCACCGAGCGAACTCATGAGCGCGCAGCGTTCCGCCGAACTCGCCGCGCCGATGACGCGGGCACCGGCCTGCCGAGCCACCGCGATCGCCGCGAGTCCGACGCCCCCGGCACCGCCGAGCACGAGGACGGTCTCGCCCTTCGCCAAGCGCGCGCGCCAGTTCAAGGCGCCATAGGAGGTCACGTAGTTGCTGAACGTGCCGGCAGCGACAGCGAAGCTCAGCCCCTGCGGCATGCGGAACAGCCGTTCGGTCGAAGTCGCCACATACTCTGCATAGCCGCCGCCGTCGATCAGCCCGGCGACGCGATCGCCGACCTGCCATTCCTGGACGCCCGGCCCGAGGCTCGCGATCTCGCCGGCGATCTCCATCCCCGGCACGAAGGGCGGCTCGATCTTCATCTGATACCGGCCGGCGATGACGACGATATCCGCATAGTTCACGCCGGCGGCGCGAACCCGCACCACGACCTCGCCCGCGCGGGCCTCGGGGCGCGGCCAATCCTCGATTGCGAGTGTCTCCGGCTTGCCGAAAGCACGACAGATCGCAGCTTTCACGAAGCGCCCCCTTCAGTGACGTTCGGGTTGGATCGGGATGCGGCCGGATGAAGCTCGATGCCGGAGACCGCAGCGTCGGACAGCAGGTTGCGCAGCGCCTGGCGATCGATCTTGCCGATGCTGAGCGTCGGCAGCGCCTCGACAATCCGGAACTGCTTGGGAACCTTGTAGTGTGCCATGCGCGCGGTACACCATGCCCGCAGCTCCGCGGGATCGAGCATCGTGCTGCGCACCGGCTGGACGAAGGCGACCCCCACCTCCTGAAAGAGCGGATGCACGGCGGGCACGACCGCGCAGAGGGCGACGCGCGGATGGTCCTCGATCGCCGCCTCGACCTCGCGCGGATAGACGTTGTAGCCGCCCGATTTGAACATCTCCGCGAGGCGGCCGACGAGTTCGATGCATCCGGCCGCGTCCGCTCGCCCGATGTCGCCGGTGCGTACGAAGCCGTCGGGCGTGTGTGCCGCCCGGCTCGCCTCCGGCAGGCCCAGATAGGAGTGCATCGCCCATTCCGGACGGAGCTGGATCTCCCCCGGCTGGCCCGGCTTGACCGGAACGCCGTCCTCGTCCGCGAGCCGAACCTCGCCGTCCGGCACCGGCCGGCCGATGGTACGGCACAGCGTGTCGTCGTCCAGCTCCGGTCCCGCATAGCAGACCGAACCCGTTGATTCGGTGAGCCCGTAGGATGAGCCGACCCGGCAGCCGATCGCCCGCAGCGTGCGGATCGCCGACGCCGGCAGCGCGGCGCCCGACCATACGGCCCATTGGATGCGGCTGAACGCCGCGGGCGAGAAATCGGGATGGCCGAGAACCAACAAGGCGATGGTCGGCAGGGTGATCCAGATGGTCAGCCGATCGTCGCGCACCCGGGTGATGAAGCGGCCCGGGTCGAACTTCTCGTCCAGGAACTGCGTGCCGCCACCGACGAGACAATAGGTCGAGATGAATCCGACGCCACCGATATGGTTGATCGGCAGGTGGTTGGCGACGCGGATCGGGTCGCACGGCCAGATGCGGTTCTGGTTGAGCGCGCGTGCGATCAGGCCTTCATGTGTGAGAAGGGCGCCCTTGGGTCTGCCGGTCGATCCCGAAGTGTAGACGAGCAGCACCGGATCGCGGCCGGAGCGTGCCTGTGCACGCCGCTCGAGCCCCTCGACGCCGTCGCCATTGCGCAGGAATGCCCCGAAACTGCCATGAAGTTCGCCAACCCCCGCGCCGTCGTCGAACAGGATGACGCTTTCGAGAGAGGGCGCGGCGCTCGCCAGTGCCTCGACCTCGGGAGTGATATCCGATCCTGCGAAGCGCGTCGCGGCGAACAGGATGCGCGGCGCAGCGTCGGTGACGACATGCTGCAGTTCCTGCCGGCGATACCGCGGGTTGAGGCCCATCCAGATCGCGCCCGTCATGGAAGCGGCGATGAAGGTGACGAGAAAGTCGGTTCCCATCCCGCTCAACGTTGCTACCCGGTCGCCGGGTTCGATGCCGGCGGCGATCAGGCCACGGGCGCAAGCCGCCACGCGCGCCAGGAGTTGCGCATAGGTCAGCCGCTCCTCGCCGCAGACGACCGCCTCCCGCCCGGCACGACGGTGCGCGTGATAGGCGAGATAGTCGTGGACGTGGTGAAGGACGGGCAGATCATTCATCGCCGGCCGCCCCGATCGTGCCGGCCGCGACGGCTTCGTGGAAATGCCGAAGATCGGAAGCGCCGATATTGGCGACGATGTCGCGCATCGCCGCCTCGGCGTCCGCCGCCCGATCGTCATCGATGGCCTCGACCATGAGGCGCCAGTTCAGGAGCCACATCCGCCGGTTCGTCTCGGCAAGCAGAGTCACGCGGGTCAGATGCAGCGTCCGTCGGGCGAGCGAGACGAGGATGCTGCGCGCCAGCTCGTTGTCGAGGCGCGCGGAGATGAACATCGTACACCGATAGATCGCCGGCAGGAAACGCTCGGCGTCGCCGATCGTGGCTTCAAGCTCGGCGGTACTTCTTCGCAGGTTTGCCAGAACATGCGCATCGTGGTGTTCTGCCACTCGGCGCGCCGCCAGCGACAGCAGAATGCCGCGCACCTCGAAGATGTCGGCGACGTCCTTTGCCGAGAGTTGCGCGACGAAGGCTCCGTAGCGCGGCCTGATCTCGACAAGCGCCTCCTTCTCGACGATGCGGAGGGCCTCGCGCACCGGTCCGCGGCTCACGCCGAAGCGCTCGGCGAGCTCGGTTTCGAGAAGGCGTTGCCCCGGCTTGAACATCCCGCTGATGATGCCCTCGACAAGCGCGTTGGCGATCTGTTCGGGCAGCGACCAGGTCAGCTTTGCAGCCGCATCGTAGCGGGCGAACAGTCCGATGGGCTCGAGCCCGGCGATCGCGTCGGCAGCGAGCGGCGATGAAAATGACCGCGGAAGGGACATGTCCGTCCTGCGCTTAAGCCGGCCGGGTCATCGCAAGCAGCTTCCCATGGGCGCGGACCGCCTGGGCGGTCGAGCCGAAGACTGCGATGCCATTGCCGATGAGCCCCGCGCGCTGCTCGCGCACGAAGTCGTCCTGCACCTTGTCGCCGGCGCTGCGCAGCACGAGCGAGATCCTCGGACCGTCCGGCGAGGCGCGCCTGATGGAGGCGCCGATCTCCTCGAGCTGGGCGCGGCCTTCGGCTTCGCTGTCGGCGAAGTCCATGATCGAGCCCATCTCGATGTAGCAGATGATGCTGTCGATCGCCGGATCGCGCTTCAGGAGTCCGGCAATCTCCTCCAGAATGTATCTATCGCCCTCCTTCAGCCCCCAGACAGGAATGTCGATAGGATTGGCGACACTTGTTCCCGGAACGCCGAAGCGGGCGAGCACCTTGGCCGTGTCCGCCCCGAGCCGCGGGATGACCATTCCGGCGCGCGCGGCCGCATCCGCGGCGGTGACGCTGACACCGCCGCCGGAGCCGAATATGCCGAGGCGATTGCCGCGCAGCTCACGATGGGCGGCGAAGATCAGCAGAGCATCCATCAGCTCGCCGATACTGTCGACCTGCAGGATGCCGGCCTGCTTCGCCGCAGCATTCCACAGTGCCTCGTCGGTTGCGAGAGCGGCGGTGTGGGTGCTGGCGGCCGTCAATCCCTGCTCGGTCGTCCCTCCCTTCAGGATGACGATCGGCTTCGTGGAACGCTGGGCCGTCCGGAAGAACAGGCCCGCATCCGGGATGGATTCGGCGTAGAAGGCGATGAGGCTGGTCGCCGCATCGTCCTGGCAGAACAGGAGATAGTCTAGCAGATCGAGGTCGAAGCAGTTGCCGCAGGACAGCACGCGGCCGACCGGAATTCCCTGCACGCGCGCGCGGCGCACGACATCGCCGGCGAAAGTACCGCTCTGCGAGATGAACGTGATGTCGCCGGGCCAGTCGGGACAGGAACGCGGTGCGCCCATGGCGATGCGCTTCGCGGCGGAAAAGGTGCCGATGCAGTTCGGGCCGACCATGCGCATCGGGGTCGAGGCGAGGACGCTCTTGAGCTCGGCCTCCAAATCGTCGGCCTTCACTGCTTCGCCGCCACCGCTCCATTCCGAGAATCCGGCGGTCAGCACCTGCGTGACCTTGATGCCCTTGCGGGCGCAGGCGGCGACCATCGCCGGCACCTGCGCGGCACCGACGGTGATGAAGGCGCGCTCGACCGTGTCGGGAATGCTTTCGACCGACGGATAGGCCGTGACGCCGCAGATCTCGGCGGCGGTCGGATGAACGGGATACATTTTCCCTTTGTAGCCGAAGTTCAGGATGTTGCGGATGATGCGGTAGCCGAGCTTGCCGGGCGAGGTGGATGCCCCCACGAAGGCGATCGAGTCCGGCTCGAACAGCGCATCCAGGCCGTTCAGCCGCGCCCGGCGGGTGGCGACTGCCTCGTCGGTGCTGGTGTCTGCGGCTGCGTTTCCGTCGCGCTGCGCGATGACGGCATCGACCGCGACGGCGCGACCGTTGCCGACGATGATTGGATTGATGTCAAGCTCGGACACGCGCTCGGCTTCCAAGATGCCGCCCGGGCCCGCGACCGCCATGATGCGGCCGATGAGGGTCTCGCGCAGCGCGGCGTCGAGCCTGGCGCCACGATCCTCCACGGCACGCCTGAGGAGGTCGGCGGCCTGCGACCGGGTGATCGGTGCGAGCGCCATTGCCGGTTGCGGGCCACGCTCGACATTGGAGCCGCCGAAACCGAAGAGGACGATGTCGCCGAACTGGGCATCATGGCGGGCGCCGATGAACAGTTCGAGGCCGGGCCGCACCACTTCCTCGATGAGGACGCCATCGATCGCCGCCCTGGGGTGCGACGCCTTGGCGGCCGCCACCAGCCGCGTGAACGTGGCGGCCGCCTCCGCCGCCGCGACGTTGAGGGCGACGCCGCCCGCTGCGGCCTTGTGAACGATATCGGCCGAGACGATCTTCATCGCGACAGGGGCGGCGATCCGAGCGGCCTGCACCGCGGCCTCATCCGCGTTGCGCGCGAGCGCCGGGACGGTGGTGTCGAAGCCGTAGCGGCGCAGGAGGGTCTTGGAATCGATCTCGTTTTTCATCTCGGGACTGTCCGGTCGGTCACGTGAAATCGGGGCGGCGCTTCTGGAGGAAGGCGCGGATGCCTTCCTCTGCGTGCGGCCCGGCCTGAAGGCGACGGCTATCCTGCCACTCGAAGGTCGCCGCCGCCTCGGCGCCGCGCTCGTGCAGAATTTCCAGACCGGTCTTGATGGCGGCGATGACGTGGCCCGAATTGGCGATGATCCGCGACGCCAGTTCCTTGGCCGCCGGCAGGCTCTGCCCCGCGGGGACGACCTGGCTGACGAACCCGAGGCGATGAGCTTCCTCCGGCTTCATCTCCCGGCAGGTCATCAGAAGCTCGTGGACGACGGCGCGGGGCAGGAGGCTCGGCAGGCGGCTGATCTGGCCGGCCACCGGCAGCAGCCCGATGCGGGCGCCCGGCGCTGCGAAGGAGGCGTTCTGCGAGCAGATGCGCAGATCGCAGTTCAGCGCCAGGATGAACCCGGCCGCGAATGCGTAGCCGTTGATGGCGGCGATCGTCGGCGTCGTCATGCGGGCCGGCGCGATGAACGGATCGTTTGCCTTCGGGTCCGACGCGCCGCCGCGGGCGGCCAGCATCTCGCTCAGGTCATGGCCGCTGGAGAAGGCGATATCGCCGGCGCCCGTTATGATGATGCAGCGCACGGACGGATCGGCCTCTGCCTCCTGCAGCCTCTCGCCCAGCGCCGCGGTCATTGCATGGGTGAAGGCGTTGCGCTTCGCCTCGTTCGCGATCGTGAGCGTGAGGACCGGCCCATCCCGATCCGCTTCGATGGTAGCCATCACACCCCCTCTTCGATCGTCAGCATGCGCTCGAGGGTGCCAGGGTCACCCTCCACCGTCGATTGCGCGACGTGGAATCGGATCTCGCCATTCTCGATCACGAGGAAGGAATCGCCGACCGATCGCGCAAGCGGCAGGCTCTGTTCCACCAGTAGGACGCCGATGCCGCACGCGCGGGCTGCCAGGATGCCGTCGCGGATCGCCTCGACATAGGTCGGCGACAGGCCTTCGGTTGGCTCATCAAGCAGCAGATATTTCGGGTTCGACAGCATGGCGCGCGCCATGACGAGCATCTGCTGTTCGCCGCCGCTGAGCGTGCCGCCCTTTTGGCCGAGGCGCTCCTCGAGCCGCGGAAAGAGCGCCAGGATGCGCTCGCGCGTCAGGTCGCTTCCCGAAGCGCCGGGCTTGGCCGCCACCATCATGTTCTCCTCGACAGTCAGCGTCGGGAACACCTTGCGGTCCTCCGGTACCAGCGTCACGCCCAGCCTTGAGCGGCGATGGGTGGGGCCTGCAAGGGGAGTGCCGTTCAGCGAGATCTGCCCTTCGATCCGCTCGACGAGGCCCATGATGGTGCGCAGCGTCGTCGTCTTGCCCATGCCGTTGAGGCCGAGCAGGCAGACGACCTCGCCGGCGCCCACCTCCAGGCTGACGCCGTGTAGAATCTGGGCGCGGCCGTAATAGGCCGACACGTCCTTGAGGCGCAGAGCATCCCTCATGCCGCGAAGCTCCCGCGCAGATAGGCGCTGCGCACCGCGGCATCCTCCCGGATCTCGGCCGGCGGCCCGGCCGCGATGACCCGCCCGTGATGAAACACAGTGATCCGGTCGGAGAGCCGCATGACCATACCGATGTCATGCTCGACCAGCACCACGGTCAGCCCCATCTCCTCGCGCAGCCTGACGATCAGGGTCGCGATGGATGCCCGGTCGCCCTGCGACATGCCGGCGAGCGGTTCGTCCATCAGGATGAGTCTGGGGTGGCCGGCAAGGCCGATGGCGACATCAAGGGCGCGCTGCGCTCCGTGGGAGAGATTGTTGGCGATCGTCCTCTCGCTTCCTGCGAGACCGACTTCGGCGACGATGGCGCACGCCTCGGTGTCGATTCGCTCTTCGTCGGCACGCGACAGGAAAAGCGACTGGTTGCGCCGCTCACGGGAGCGGATGGCGAGACTGACGTTCTCCGCCACAGTGAAGTCGCGGAAGATGCTGGTGCGCTGGAACGTACGAACGAGCCCCATTTCAGCCAGCCGGTCGGGGCCGAAGCCCGTCACGTCCCGCCCCCGAAACAGGATGCGCCCGGCATCCGGCGAAAGCGCACCGGTCACGAGGTTGAAGAACGTGGTCTTGCCGGCGCCGTTCGGCCCGATGATCGACTGGACCGTATGCTCCGCCACCGCGAAAGACACGTCATCGACCGCCTTCAGCCCGCCGAAGCGGCGCGACAGCCCCTGTGTCTGCAGGATCATCGCGCTACCTGCCCGCGCGAAGGGCCGAAGAGCCGCCGCCAGAACACGGAGGCGAGGCCGAACAGGCCGTCCGGTGCAAAGATGACGATGACGACGAACAGGCCGCCGAAATAGATGAGCCAGGCGTCGGTGAGGCTGCTGATATACTGGGCGGCAAAGGTGAAGGCGGCACCGCCGATCACCGGGCCGATCAGCGTGCCGACGCCGCCCAGCACGACGTACATCAGGATGTTGCCGGATTCGAGCCAGCTCATCGTGTCGGGCGACACCGCGCCGTTGAACAGTGTGAACAGTCCGCCTGCCAGAGCCGCCAGTGTGGCCGAGAGCACATAGGCGATGAGCTTCAGCCGCACGACCGGGATCCCGACAAAGAGCGACCGCTCCGGGTTGCTTTTCACCGCAAGCCAGGCCTGGCCGAGCGGCGTGCGGCGCAGATACAGGGCAAGCAGGAGGGAGGCGATCAGGACGAAGTAGAGCAGCCAATACCACGCAGTCGGCGCGGCGATGCTGAGTCCGGCCAGGGTCGGAACGGGAATCCCCTGAAGCCCGTCCTCGCCGCCCGTCCATGCGGAGGCCACGAAGATGAGCGAATAGAAGATCTGGCTCAGCGCAAGCGTGAGGATGGCGAATGTCTTGCCGATCTGACGCACCAGGATCAGGCCGGTAAGCCAGGCTACAACGGCGACCACGATCATCGTGAGCGGCAGCACGAGGAACATCTCCGGGGCCACGAACTTGGCGCCGAGGCCGGCGATGTAGCCGCCAAGGCCGTACCAGCCGGCATGGCCGAAGGAGAGGAGGCCGGTGTTGCCGGTGAGCAGGTCCAGGCTGAGCGCCAGGGTCGCAGCAACGATCGCCTGCGAGGCGAGCTGCAGGACAAAGGGCTGCGAGCCGAGCGCGAAGGGCAGCAATGCGCCGACCAGGACAGACACCCAGCCCAGGATGTGCAGCGGTCGAACGGGGCGGCGGACAACGAGAGGCATGTGTCCGCGTGCGCAGCGCTCCGACGCGGTCACTCGGTGCGTCCTTCGCCGAAGAAGCCGCGCGGCCAGCGGATGAGCATGGCCATCATCATGCCGAACAGCAGCATCAGCGCGACCTGGCCGCCGAGATAGCCTTCACCGAAGACGATGATCATCCCGACGACATAGGCGGCGACGACGGCGCCGCGCAGACTGCCGAGGCCGCCGAGGATCACGGTCATGAAGGCGAGGATCAGGATTTTGTCGCCGACCGTAGCGTAGGCGGTGAAGATCGGTGCCGCAGCGACCCCAGCGAGAGCGGCGAGCGCGGCACCGAGCGCGACCACCGAATGCATCAGGCTCTCGCGATCGATGCCGAGGCACGCGCCCATCTCGGGATCGTCGTTGGCGGCCCGGATCCTCAGGCCCCAGTTGGAGTTCTTGAGGAAGAACAGCAGGGCGGCGACGGCTGCCACGGCCAGGGCGGAGACGAAGATGCGGTAGGTCGGCAGCGACAGTGTTCCAAGCGTCAGTGTCCCTCTGAGACCCTGGGGAGGCTGCAGCATCGTCAGATTGCGCCCGCCCATCTGGTAGAGCACGCCGGTGATCAGGAGGGCGAGGCCGAAGGTGAGAAGCAGACTGTCGACCATCGGCCGGTCGCGGATGCGCGCCAGCACGGCCCAGTCGAGCACGAGCCCGACGGCACCGATAAGCAGCGGGGCGGCCACGAGGGCAATCCAGAAGGAATGGCCGGAGCTCGCGATCCAGGCGCCCGCCAGGGCTCCCGCGCTGAACAGGGCGCCGTGGGCGAAATTGACGATGCGCCCGACCCCGTAAATCAGCGTCAGACCCAGGCTGAACAGCAAGAGGATCGAGCCGAGCACCAGGCCGTTGAGCGCAAGCGAGAGCGCCAGCACGATTCCCTCCCCAGGCCCTTCTGCGCCAAGCGCCCGGCCCTTGAGTGTGAGACTGATCAGCATGGTTAAGATTGTCAACAGTCTTAATAGGGAATGAGCGCGGGGGCCCGCTGCGGATCGTGCGCAGGCGTGCGGTGAACCGTCCTGGCCGTTCCGGAAGGTCCGGAATGAGCGAAGGAGCGATCGGCATCGGCAAGACTGCCGGGCAGACACCGGCCTCGGGCCGACGCTCGGCCGCCGGTTCGCGGGTTCAGCGGGGCAGGCTACCGGCGCGAAGCAGAATGGCGTCGCGGCTCAATCAGAGACGGTCGTTCATTGCGCGCGGCGAGGCCTGGATCCCCAATCGAGATCGAATATGCAGGGGGCCGCACTCATGGTGCGGCATTCCGTCTCGCGCACGCGGGTTTGCGCATGAACGAGCGTGCCGAACAGGCGCTCGAAGGTGGCGGTTCACGGGTGATCCGACGCATGGCGGGCACTTGCCGCCGCAGAGCGTCGCCACCCTGACCGAGGACGGCACTTCACCGACCGGCGGCGTGGCACTGCCGATGGCGCCGGGTCACACCACGCCGGAAGTGCTGGGCGCCCTTGCCTCTATCCAGCCGGCGCCGTCGCCGGAAGTAGCCTCGCACTACAACGTGCAGCCGGTGATCGACATCGACGTCAACCGGCAGGGCCGCGACCTGGGCAGCATCAATAGTGACATCGCACGCATCATCAGCCATGCAGTCGCGACCCGGCTGCCCGGCGCGCGCGTGTTCATCCGGGGACAGGTGAACACGATGGCGACCGCCTATTCGGAACTGTTCGCGGGGCTGGCGACCGCGGCGCGGCTGGTCTACCTGCTGATCAGCGTCAACTTCCAGTCCTGGCTCGATCCGTTCGTGATCCTTGCCGGCCTGCCCGCGGCGTTCGCAGGGATCGTCTGGATCCTGTTCGTGACGGGCACGCCGCTTTCGGTGCCCGCGCTGATCGGCTCGATCATGTGCATCGGCGTGGGCAGCGCGAACAGCATCCTCGTCGTCAGCTTCGCGCGGGAGCGGATACTGCACGGCGATGATGCCCTCCGGGCGGCGGTCGAGGCAGGGTTCACCCGGATGCGGCCGGTGCTGATGACCGCCGGGGCCATGATCATCGGCATGCTGCCGACGGCGATCAGCCACGAACAGAACGCGCCGCTCGGGCGGCCCGTCATCGGCGGACTCATCTTTGCAACCCTGTCGACCCTGCTGTTCGTGCCGGTGATGTACTATCTGGTGCACCGGCATCCGCACCGCGGGGGGCCGAGGATACCGCGGTTGCCGGCTGAATGGCACACGAGGAACGCCGCGCATGCAAGCGATCATGGACAGCACGGGTAGACGATGAACGACGACAAGGTCCGCGGGAAGCGCCGCGGCAAGCTGTCGCTGCTGGGTGGCACGATCGGTCTTGCTCTCGTGGTCATGCTGGCGTGACAGGCATGCTTTCGCGCAAGCGGAGCGAGGCCGCTCTGGCCCACGAGACGGACGTGTCGGCCATCCCCACGGTCAGCATCATTCAGCCGCTGGTCGGCAGGGAGAGCCCGAACCTGATCCTGCCGGGTGACATCGAGGCGTGGTACTGGGCACCGGTCTATGGCCAAGTCAGCGGCTATGTGAAGGACTGGGACAAGGACATCGGTGCGCAGGTCAGAAAGGGCGACATTCTGGCGACGATCGCCGTGCCCGAACTGGATGCCAACGTCGAGAAGGCCAAGGCGGACGTGGCACGGGCGAAGGCCGATGAGGAACTGGCGGACATCACCGCGGTCCGCTGGAACAAGCTCTGGAAGACCGATGCGGTGTCGCGCCAGGAAACCGACGTGGCGGTCGACAAGCTGAAGGCGGCGCACGCGGCGACGCTTGCGGCCCAGGGCGAGCTCGACCGGCTGGAAGCGCTGCAGGCCTTCGAGAAGCTGGTGGCGCCTTTCGACGGCGTGGTGACCGCGCGGCGGACCGATGTCGGGGCGTTCGTCAAGGCGAACGGGGAGTCCTCGGAACCGTCGATGTTCGAGGTGGCTGACGTCCACATGATGCGGGTCTACGTGCGGGTGCCGCAAACCTATGCCTCTCAGATCCGTGTCGGCATGAGCGCCTATCTGATCCTCCCGAGCATGCCGGACCAGCCGTTCCCTGCTACCGTCAAGACCACGGCCGCTTCGATCAACCTCGATTCGCGCACGCTGCTGGTGGAGTTGTGGGTGCCGAACCCGGGGCATGAACTCAATCCCGGCACCTATGCCGAAGTTCACTTCAATCTGCCTGGGCGCCTGAATGCCGTGCAGATCCCGTCGAGTGCGCGGATCTTCCAGGACAACGGGCTGCCGGTGGCGGTTGTCGATCCGACCGGCCATGCGCATCTGCGCAGCGTCACCATCGGCCGGGACATGGGTGCGAGCGTCATCGTCACGTCCGGGAGCACGGCGGCCGATCGCGTGATCGACAGTCCGCCGGATGCGCTGGACGACGGCGATCAGGTGCGCGTGGTCGGCACCGATGGCGTGTTTCCGGGGCTGGAGCGTTCGTACCGCGCGGTTCCTGCTGGCATCCTGCGATCTCGCGCCGCCGTACCAGTCGCCGTCCACGGTTGTCGGCGTGCTTCCCGCCAGCGACAAGAAAGTCGGCCCGTGACAGCCGGCGACGCCGGCCAGCGCGCTGCCGCGCGGCCCGTGGTGGCACATGTACCATGACGGTCTGCTCGACTCGCTGGAAGCGCAACTGATCGCCGCGAACCCCGATCTGGCGGCGGCAGTCGCCAACTACGAGACGTACCAGGACGCCGCGCTGAAGCTGGACGCCTATCTGTTTCCGTTCGTCAGCGCGTCCGGCGAGGCGGGGCGGTATCAGGTTTCGACCAATCGGCCGCCGCGGAGCATCACCCAGCCGAACTACTCCAACTATCATACTGTCGGCGGACAGCTTTGGTACGAGGCCGATATCTGGGATCAGCTCCACAACGCCACGGCCGTCGGCGTCGATCTGGGCCAGGCGGCAGCGGCCGACCTTGCGTCCGTGCAACTGAGCCTCGAGGCGAATCTCGCCAACGCCTATCTGACGATGCGCGAGCTGGACGACGACGTGGACCTGCTGCGCCAGACGATCGACGCCTATCGCCATTACCTGCAGATCGTGCAGCAGCGGCACAGCGACGATATCGCCTCCGGGCTGGAGGTTTCCCGGGCACGCTACCAGGTCGATGCGGCGTCTGCGCAGGAATCCGGGCTGATGGCGCAGCGGGCCGTCTATGAGCACATGATCGCCGCCCTGGTCGGCAAGCCGGCATCGGCGTTTTCCGTCGCGGCCAAGGTGGTCGAGCTGCCCGTGCCGGTGATTCCGACCGGCGTGCCGTCGCAGTTGCTGCAACGGCGCCCCGACATCGCCGCTTCCGGGCGCCGTGTCGCGGCGGCGAATGCCGAGATCGGCGTCGCCCGCGCCCGCCGCCCCTGCCTGCAATGCCGCGCGCCCGCCAGGCGCAGAATGGCGGACTATCCCGACGGCGTGCAGCGTCCTGCCGGCATCGACGATGATCGCCGGATCATCCCTGCGCGTCGGGATTTGTCGGCATAAGCCCATTGTCCAGCAAGCCGTCAGGGCGCAGCAGCCCGGGCGTGAGATCGTCCATGGGATCGTGCAGATACCGGTAATGGGCCGGGCTCGGCGTGGGCGCCGTCTTGTGGGTGCTGGCATGATGCGGCGCGACGCCGGTGAGCAGCACCGCACCCAGCAGCGTGCCGAGAAGGCTTCAGGCTGTTTGTCGGGGAATGTGCATGTGTCGCGTCCTTTGACAGCACGACGACATCGGCACGGTCCACGTCTCGCGGGCGTAGCCAGGGGGTGAATTGCATGAAAGGGTCATAATCGGCGGCGATGTAAACGCGCTATGCTAGCGAGTCGAGACCTTTCGTCCCGACACCGGTCATACCTTCACCTGCGCCTGCACCCGCTCGGGGGTCAGGTAGTTGAGGAAGACCTGGATCTTCGCCGGAACGAACTCCGCCGCGCGGAACACGGCGTAGATGCCCTGCCCGGTCTTGAACGACGCGTTGGTGACCCGGATCGACGGCAGCAGGCGCTTCAGCTTCCCGGCGCGGATATCCGCATCCACCGTGTAGTCGTCGAGCAGCGCAATGCCGTGGCCGACCAGGGCGAGGCTGCGCAGCACCTCGCCGCTGTTGGTGCTCGTCGTAGGCTGCATCACGATCTCTTCCAGCATCCCGCGGTCCGAGAAGCGCCACACCGGTTCTTCCGGGCCGATCAGGTAGACCAGGCAGCGATGCACGCGCAGGTCGGCGGGCTTCTCGATCGGCGGGGCCTTCGCGAGATAGCCGGGGCTGGCGACCAGGATGCGCTCGCTCGGCAGGATCAACCGCTGCCGCAGCGCCGGATCGAGCGGCCGGCCGATGCGGATTTCCACGTCGATGTCGCTGTCCTGGTGATTGAGGTAGGCAGGCCGTTCGACCAGATGCAGTTCGACCCGCAGGTCCGGATAGGCGGCGTGGAATCCCGGCAGCAGGGGCGTGAGAACGCGGTTGCCGAACATCTGCCGCGAATGCACGCGCAGCGTGCCGCTTGGCCGGTGCTGGAAGGCGCCGACTTCCGAATCCGCCTCGCGGATGCCCTCCAGGATCGGTCCGATGCGGCGCAGATAGGCCACGCCCGCTTCGGTCAGGGAGAGGCTGCGCGTGGTTCGGTTGAACAACTGCACCCGCAGCCGCTCCTCGAATTCCCCGATGATGCGGGACACCGAGGCCGGCGAGAGGCTGCCCTGCCGCGCCGCCTCGGAGAAGCTGCCATGTCGCGCCGCAGCAATGAACAACTCCATGGCCTGCAACCGGTCCATGCGGTTTCCTCCTGGTATTTTCTTATTAGGCAAGCAGGTGATGTTCGAAAATACCAGATTGTCACGCGAACGCTTAGCCGCCAAGTGTTGCCGCCGCGGGCCGGCAATGCGGCCCAGCATGCCGGGAGGTTCGCATGGTCGAGTTCGGGATCTTCATCCTGATGCAGCAGCGCGGCTACCATCAGCGATCTGACCAGATCCTGCGCAACGCCGTCGAGCAGACGGTGGTGGCCGACCGGGCCGGGTTCGACACCGCGTGGTATGCGGAACACCATTTCTCGAACTACGGGCTTTGCCCGTCGCCGCTGATGATGGTCGCGCATTGCGCACCGCAGACCCGCCGCATCCGCCTGGGCAGCGCCGTCTGCGTGCTGCCGCTCTATCATCCCGCCCGGCTGCTGGCGGAGGCGGGCTTCGCCGATGTCGTCTCCAACGGGCGGCTGGAGCTTGGCGTGGGCGCCGGCTACCAGCAGTTCGAATTCGAGCGTTTCGGCGTCAACCTGCCCGACGCGCCGAAGATCTTCTCCGAATTCCTCGCGGTCCTGCAGAAGGGCTTCCGGGAGAAAGTGTTCTCCTACGACGGCGAGTACATCAAGCTGCCGCCGACCGCCATCAGCATGCGCCCGCAGCAGAGCCCGGCGCCGCCGATCTGGCTCGCGACGTTGAACCCCGCGGTGCAGGCCCGCGCCATGCGCGAAGGGCACAGCCTGTTCGTGACGGTGCTGCTGAACGGCAAGGAAAAACTGGTCGAGCTGCGCCGGAGCCTCGACAAGGTCGCGGGCGAGATCGGCCACGACCTGAACCGTACCCGCGTCAGCCTGCTGCGCTGCGCCTTCGCCAGCGACCGCAAGAGCGAGATCGACGCCTATCTGGACTGCGCGCGCTATCAGCGGCGCGTGTCCGAAAGCCTCAAGGAGCGGCGGGCGCAGAGCAGCGACGGCTACATGGTGCGCGAAGACGAACGGCCCACCGATCCCACCATCGACCAGCTCCGCGCCATGCTGCCCGTCGGCAGCGTCGATCAGGTGGTCGAGCGGATGGTCGAGGAGATCCGCATTCTGCGTCCGACGCAGGTGGCACTGCAGACCCAGCTCGGTGACTTCGATCAGGCGACGATGCTGCGCCAGATCGAGCTGTGGGGCAGCCGCATCATTCCGGCGATCCGGCGGGAACTGGCCGCCGACATGCCGGCCGTGGCGCCGCTGGCCGCCGCCTCGGCCTAGGGGCGCGCGGTGTTCATCCGGATCGGCGCGGACGGCGCGGTGACGCTGGAGGAGGCGGCCGATCTGCGGCGGCTGAGCATCCACACCGCGGCGACGCCCGCGGCCGATGCCGCGCTGAGCCGCCTGACGCGCGCCGACGGTGCCGACCATGCCTGGATCGCGCCGCAGCGCATCCGCGAACTGGCCGGCAGCACCGCGAAGGATTGGAACGACGGCTTCGCGGCCATGCTCGCCTATGCCAGCGGCAAGGGATGGACGGACGCGGCCGGCGCGGTGCGCGCCCATATCGAACGCGACTGAGACAAACAAGAACCGTCTGAGGGAGGACGACGCATGGAGCGGGGAATGGGGAAGGGCG
>JAKAZX010000450.1 GCA_021826485.1 Pseudomonadota bacterium
CAGGCGGCAATCCGGCAGGTCTTTTCAGTCGAAGCGCGCACATGGCGCGGCATCGGCACGATTCCGGCGAGCGGGCTTGGCCTCGCACCGGCCTACGCGGCGTATGACGCATTGCGGCGCTTCGCCGCCGACGTGGCGTTGCCGGCGACCGTCGGCCCATGCATCAGCGGCCTGGTGCTGCGCGGCGTGAACAATCCCCGGGAATGCCCGGCATTCGGCACGGCCTGCACGCCCGACCACCCGCTCGGCGCAACGATGGTGTCCACTGAGGGTGCCTGCGCCGCCTATTACCGCTATCGCCGGCCCAGCCCAACGCCGATGCGGATGCCCGTATGAGCGACCAGTTCTGTCCGCTCCCCGCCCATGACGATGACCGCATCGAGCCCGGTCACGGTGCTGGCGGCACGTTGATGCACCGACTCATCGATCGGGTATTCCGAACGGCCTTCGGGGCCGACCCGGCCGAACCTCCCCATGACGGCGCAATCCTGCACTTGGACCGTGGGAGATTCGCGTTCACCACTGACTCCTTCGTGGTCACTCCGCTCGAATTCCCCGGCGGCGACATCGGGGCTCTGGCCGCCATCGGCACGCTCAACGACCTTGCCATGTGCGGTGCGCAGCCACTGCATCTGAGCGCCGGGTTCGTCCTTGAGGAAGGGCTGGACATGGCCTTGCTTCGGCGCATCGTCGCCTCCATGGCCGCTGCGGCCTCCGCCGCGGGAGTACGGTTCGTGACCGGCGATACGAAAGTCGTGGAGCGCGGCAAAGGCGACGGCATCTATATCAATACCGCCGGCATCGGTCTGGTCCCGGACGGCGTGGCGATCAGCCCGAGCCGCGTCACCGCTGGTGATGCCGTTCTGCTAAGCGGCGATATCGGCCGCCACGGCATCGCGATCCTGGCGGTACGCGAGGGGTTGGGTTTCGAAGGCACGATCGAAAGCGATCTGGCCTGCCTCGTGCCGACCGTTCGGGCGTTGATCGACGCCGGCGTGGATCTTCATTGCCTGCGCGATCCCACCCGCGGTGGCCTCGCCTCGGCGCTCGTGGAAATCGCAACGGCGGCTCAGGTGGCGGTCGAAATCAATGATGCCGCGGTCGCCGTGTCCGAACCGGTCCGCGGCGCCTGTGCCCTGCTCGGTCTCGATCCGTGGCATGTCGCCAATGAAGGCCGGCTGGTTGCGTTCGTCCCGAACAGGATGGCAGCGCAGGCGCTGGCGGTTCTACGGGCACAGCCCGGGGGCACCCAGGCGGCGATCATCGGCCGCGTCACGACCGGCGACACGCGCGGCCTCGTGTTCGCACGGTCACTCGGGGGCACACGCGTGATCGATATGCTGAGCGGCGAACAACTCCCGCGGATCTGCTGAAGCCCCTCGCTCATTCCTCCCGAAATGGCGGCGTACCGCCATTCGCGCTGTCACAACCTGCGCTATGCGGCATCCTCGCCGCACCACGGCCCTCTGGCTGCCGGGGATGAGCGCGTGCAGCGCGAAATTCAATCCGCCGAAATCGACGCAGCAGCGCCGCGTGCACACGCTCTTCTCGTGCGAACTCTTCTGCGAGCCGCCGCAGGCCCGGTGTCCCCGCTTCCGCCGCGACAGCCACATAGAAAGCTGCCGCCTTCACCTCCTCGTCGATCGCAAGCGACAGCGCGCCTCGCGGGGTCAGCAGCGCGGAGCGCCAGGCATCCTCGTCGCGACCCGACGGTCGCGGATGCGGTTCGTGGGCCACGTTGAACCCGGCGTCCCGGCTGCGGCTGCGGCTGCGGACGGCGATGACGTGTTCCGCCTCCATCGCGGCAAGCCGATCGAACAACGCGGTGAGCTGGCGATGCCCCTGCGCTTCCCACCACGCCGCAAGATAGCGATAGCGTCGCGCCGCCTCGGCCTCCAGCGCCGTCGCCGCCGCCACCAATTCCTCTTCCGACGCAATTCGGTCGATCCTGGCCATTACGTCCCCCCTTGCCGCACCGCGGGCGATTCCGCCGGATGAAACCTGTGCGCCGGCCAGCCGGCCATGTCCTCGTAGAGGCGATATTTCTCGGCGATTACCTGCTCGGCATCGGCCATCAGGCGCGCGGCGTCGTCCGGCCGCGTTTCCATCAGAGAGCGATAGCGCAGTTCATTGTAGGCATAATCACGGAATGGCCGACTTGCGCGCGGGCTGTCGAGGCGGAAGGGATTTTCTCCCACACTCCGCATTGCCGGGTTGTATCGGAACAACGGCCAGTACCCGCACGCAACGGCCAGGTCCTGCTGGTGCAGGCCCTGCCGCATGTCGATGCCATGCTCGATGCAATGGCAATAGGCAAGGATAACGCTTGGTCCGCCCCAGGCTTCCGCCTCCCGGAAGGCCAGCAGCGTCTGCTGCGGGTTCGCGCCCATCGCCACCTGCGCAACATAGACATTGCCGTAGGCGATCGCCTGCAGTGCGAGGTCCTTGCGCGCTACGCGCTTGCCCGAAGCGGCAAACCGCGCCACCGCCCCGAGCGGCGTTGCTTTCGACGCCTGGCCACCGGTGTTGGAATACACTTCCGTATCGAGCACCAGGATGTTCACGTCTCGTGCGGTCGAAAGCACGTGATCCAGACCCCCGAAACCGATGTCATAGGCCCAGCCGTCGCCGCCGACCAGCCAGACGCTCCGGCGAACGAAGTGATCGACCACGGAGAGCAGATGCTGTGCCGCAGGAACATCGAGCGTGCGTGCGCGCCGGGCGAGTTCCGCTACTCTCTCCCGCTGCGCACGGATCTCGGACTCGCGAATTTGCGGCGCCGCGATCACCGCCTCCACGAGGTCTTGACCAAGCTGCGCCACTAGCTCGCGCGCAAGGCGCGTTGCCGTCGCGAGATGTTGGTCAGCGCCGATCCGCAGGCCAAGGCCAAACTCCGCATTGTCCTCGAACAGCGAGTTGGACCAGGCGGGGCCGCGGCCGTCCGCATTCGCCGTCCACGGGGTCACCGGCAGGCTGCCACCGTAGATCGAGCTGCAGCCAGTGGCGTTGGCCACCAGCATGCGATCCCCGAACAACTGCGACAGCAGACGCAGATACGGGGTCTCTCCGCAGCCGGCGCAGGCACCGGGATAAACGAACAGCGGCTCCAGAAACTGCACGCCGCGCACGTTGGCGAAGTCCACCCGGGTCCGGTCGTTCACCGGAAGCGCAGCAAAGAATGACAGATTCGCTCGCCCGGCGTCGCGCAGTGGCCGCTTGTCGTGCAGATTGATGGCCCTCTCCCCGGGATCGGTG
>JAKAZX010000451.1 GCA_021826485.1 Pseudomonadota bacterium
TGCTGCCGGCCAGCACCGCGGCTTCTGTTTCGTTTGCGAAGCAGATTGCCATGCCGGCGGTCAGCGCGCGGAACTGCGCCGCGCCCAGCGCCGCCAGGGGTGATGCCGAAGCGGCATCGACACTGGCTGGGATAGCGCTTTTTTTCGCTCGCTCCAGCAGCGCCAGAATCGCCTCCCGCGACCGGTTTTCGAACAGCGCATAGCCGGAAACATGCAGCCATCCGGCGCCGTCGAGCAGGCTGGCGGGCAGGTCGCGGCGGCACAGCGCGGCATTGGCGCCGCGATCGGTCAGGAAGCTGCGCTCCCCGGTTTCGTCCAGGATGGCCACCACCCGCCCGGTCGGCCGCCGCGCATCCGCCGCCAGTGCCGCCCGCACCCCGAACCGCCCGAGCCAGGCCGCGCATGCCGCCCGGTCCGCCGCGCCGACGCGCCCCGCCAGCGCGACCGGCACGCCCAGATACCCCAGCCAGGCCGCCACATTCGCCCCGCCACCCCCGGGCCGGGCGCGGATTTCCGCCACTTGGTCGGAGCCGGGCGCAGGCGGGCCGTGCGGGCGGACGATCAGGTCGGTCATCACGTCGCCGACCACGACGACGCGGCTCATGCGGCGGCGAGCGCCACCGCAAGCGCGGCCGCCAGCGCCGCGTTGTTGCGCACCAGCGCGATATTGGCCGCCAGACTCCGCCCCCCGGTCGCCGCCACCAGCCGCGCCAGCAGGAACGGCGTCAGCGCCTTGCCGCCGATCCCCTCCGCCGCCGCCGCGGCGATGGCGTCGGCGATGTGCCGGTCGATGTCCGCCCCGTCGAGCGCATCCGCCGCCGGCACCGGGTTGGCCACCACCACCCCGCCGCCGCCGAGCGCCCAGTGGCCCGCCACCGCCCGCGCCAGCGTCGCCGGGTCGTCGCAGCGATGGTCGGCGGCGAAGCCGCTGGTGCGGCTGAAAAACGCCGGGAAATCGTCGGTCCGGTAGCCGATCACCGGCACGCCCTGGGTCTCCAGCACTTCCAGCGTGCGGCCGATGTCCAGGATGGACTTGGCGCCCGCGCACACCACCGCGACCGGGGTGCGGGCGAGTTCCAGCAGATCGGCGGAAATATCGAAGCTCTCGGTCGCGCCGCGATGCACCCCGCCGATGCCGCCGGTGGCGAACACCGCGATGCCCGCCCGCGCCGCGAGCCGCATGGTGGCGGCAACCGTGGTCCCGGCGGTCGCGCCGGCCGCCGTCAGCGGCCCCAGATCGCGCGCCGAGGCCTTCGCCGCCCGCATGCCCGCCGCCGCCAGCCGTTCCAGCGCCGGGCCGGCGACGCCCACGGTCGGCCGCCCGTCGAGCAGCGCGATGGTGGCCGGCACGGCGCCGCCGGCGCGCACCACCTGCTCGACCCCCTTGGCCATCTCCAGGTTCTGCGGGAACGGCATGCCGTGGGTGATGATGGTCGATTCCAGCGCCACCACCGGCCGCCCGGCGGCCAGCGCCGCCGCCACTTCCTCCCCCAGCGTCAGCAAGCGGTCCGCCATGTCAGCCCAGCGCCTCGCGCCCCATGTCCAGGTATTTCTCCCGCCGCTTCGCCTTCAGCGCGGCGGCATCCAGCGCCAGCAGCGGGGTGAGCGCGGCGGTCACCGCCTCTGCCACCGCGGCGATGGTGGCCGCGGCGTCGCGATGCGCGCCGCCCAGCGGCTCGGCGACGATCCCATCGATCAGCCCCAGCCGCTTCAGGTCCTCGGCGGTCAGCTTCAGCGCCTCCGCCGCCGCCGGGGCCTGCGCCGCGTCCTTCCACAGGATCGCGGCACACCCTTCCGGCGAGATCACGGAGTAGATGGCGTGCTCCAGCATCAGCACGGCATCGCCGGCGGCGAGTGCGATGGCGCCGCCCGAGCCGCCTTCGCCGATCACCGTCGCGACCAGCGGCACCGGCGCTTCCAGGCACGCCTCGATGGCCCGGGCGATCGCCTCGGCCTGCCCGCGCGCCTCCGCGTCGATGCCGGGAAAGGCGCCGGAGGTATCGACGAAGCTGAGCACCGGCAGGCGAAACCGCCCGGCCAGCTCGATCAGCCGCCGGGCCTTGCGATAGCCTTCCGGCCGCGCCATGCCGAAATTGTGCCGCACGCGGCTGTCCGTGTCGGCGCCCTTCTCGGTCCCCAGCACCACCACCGCGCGGCCGCCGAACCGGCCGATCCCGCCGATCACCGCGGCATCGTCGGCAAAGCCGCGGTCGCCGGCGAGCGGCAGGAAGTCGCTGACCAGCGCCGCCAGGTAATCGCTGGCCTTCGGCCGGTCGGGGTGCCGCGCCACCTGCGTCTTCTGCCAGGGCGTCAGCTTGGCATAGGTGGCGCGCAACTGCCGGTCGGACTTCTCGGTCAGCTTGGCCACTTCCTCGGCGATGTTGAGGCCGTCGGCCTCCGACATCTTCCGAAGCTCGTCGATCTTGCCCTCCAGCTCGGCGAGCGGCTTTTCGAAGTCGAGGTAATGGCGCATGGCGCGCGGCTGTAGCACCGGCCGCCCGGCCGGTCAGCCCCCGCCGGCCGCCGGGCGGGCCAGCGGGTGATGCGCCGCCACCAGCCGCGCCAGCCGCTCGGCCAGCACATGCGTGTAGATCTGCGTGGTGGCGATGTCGGCGTGGCCGAGCAACAATTGCAGGCTGCGCAGGTCGGCCCCGCGCGCCAGCATGTGGCTGGCGAAAGAATGGCGCAGCACGTGCGGCGACACCCGCGCCGGATCGAGCCCGGCATCCAGCGCCACGGTCTTGAGCGCCTGGGCGAAGCCCTGGCGGGTCATCGCCTGGGCCGGGTCGCGACCGGGGAACAGCCAGCGCCCCTTGCCCGCGATCAGCGGCGCGGCGGCGGCGCGGGCGGCGTCCGACAGCGGCACGATCCGCTCCCGCCCGCCCTTGCCGCGGATCAGCAGCAGCGCCGCATCCCCGGCCAGCGCCGCGCGCGGCAGCGCCAGCAGTTCGGACACCCGCAGGCCGGTGGCATAGAGGATTTCCAGCGCCGCCCGCATCACCGCGGCCTGCCGCTCCCGCTTGCGCAGGGCGGCGGCGGCCAGCAGGGCATCGACCTCCGCTTCCGACAGCAGCTTGGGCAGCGCCGCCGGCAGGCGGGGACGGTCCAGCAGCAGGGTGGGGTCGTCGTCGCGGATGCCCTCGCGCAGCAGGAAGCGGTGGAAATGCCGCAGCGCCGAAAGGCGCCGCGCCGCGGTGCGGGCCGACAGGCCGGCGGCGGCCAGCCCGCCCAGATAGCGGCGCAACGTCGCCTCC
>JAKAZX010000452.1 GCA_021826485.1 Pseudomonadota bacterium
CCGCAAAATCCGGTTGAGCACCCGCTGCCTTGGCGTGGCCTGAATGTTCCCTATAAGGAACGATACCGGTCGCGCGGCACCCCCCTCCCGGCCGGCGGGAGGGGGGTGCGCAATGCGGCCGGGTTCAGGCGGCCTTGGCGGTCCGTGCGGCCTTCTGGTTCAGCTCGGCATGGGCCATTTCGTTCAGCAACTGGTCGGCCTTCTTCTCCTCCGCCAGCGTCTCCTCCAGCAGCCGCGCCGGCTCGGCCATGCCGCAGGCCTTGAACCACGCGATCAGCGTGCCGTAGCGCGCCATCTCGTAATGTTCGACCGCCTGGGCGTTGGCCGCCAGCGCCGCGTCCAGCACCGGGCCGCGCTCGAACTCGCTGACGAATTCCTCGCCTTCCTCGATGATGCCGTTGATCGCCTCGCAGGTCTGGCCGCGGGCGCGCTTGCCCATGTGCTCGAACACCTGTTGCAGCCGCTCCACCTGATGCTCGGTTTCCTCGCGATGCTTCATGAAGCCGTCCTTGAGTTTCGGGCTCTCGGCCGCCTTCGCCATCTTGGGCAGTGCCTTCAGGATTTGCCGTTCCGCGTAATAGATGTCCTGCAGCATGCTCAGGCAGGCGTCATTGATCGTTTTCATTTAGAATCTCCTTTGTCTCGACTGGCCGTCCATCGAACGGGCGCGGCGGCGCGGCGGTTGCGCGGCTGCGCTGATTTTCCGCTGCTTGCCGAACCGCCGCGGCATCCCCATCGTCCGGGTCCGTTGCGAAAGGAACCGCGATGCTCGCCGCCGTCCTTGCTCCCGCGCTCGCCCGCCGCGGCCTCGGCTATGGCTGGGCGGTGGCCGCCGTGACCTTCGTGGTGATGCTGTCCACCGCCGCGGCGATGGGCATGGCGGGCGTGCTGATCCGGCCGCTGGAGGCGGAGTTCGGCTGGACCGCCTCCGACATTTCCGGCCCGATGGCGCTGCGGCTGGCACTGTTCGGCGCGCTCGGCCCGTTCGCCGCGGCGCTGCTCCAGCGCTACGGGATGCGCAACGTGGTGGCGGTGGCGATGCTGCTGATCGTCGCCGGCATCCTGTTCGCCACCCGCATGACGGCGCTGTGGCAGCTCTGGCTCTATTGGGGCCTGCTGCTCGGGGTCGGCACCGGGCTGACCGCGATGGTGCTGGGCGCGACCGTCGCCAACCGCTGGTTCGTCGTGCGCCGCGGCGTGGTGATGGGGGTGCTGACCGCCAGCAGCGCCACCGGCTCGCTCGCCTTCCTGCCGCTGGCGGCGTGGCTCGCCGCGCATGATGGCTGGCGGGTGGCGCTGCTGCCGGCGGCGGCGGCCTGCGCGCTTGGCGGCGTGCTGATGTGGCTGATCGGCCGCGACCATCCGGGCGAGGTGAACCAGCCGGCGTACGGGGAACGGGTGGTAACGCCGCCGCCGCCGCGCACCGGCGCCGCCGCGCGGATCGCCCTCGGCGCGCTGGCCCAGGCCGGCCGCACCCCGGGGTTCTGGCTGCTGTTCTTCACCTTCTTCGTCTGCGGCCTGTCCACCAACGGGCTGATCGGCACGCATTTCATTCCGCTCTGCCAGGATTTCGGCATGGCGGAGGTGGCGGCGGCGAGCGTGCTGGCGATGATGGGCGCGTTCGACTTCGTCGGCACCATCGGCTCCGGCTGGCTGTCCGACCGGATCGACGCGCGGCGGCTGCTGTTCGCCTATTACGGACTGCGCGGCCTGTCGCTGCTGGCGCTGCCGTTCTGCACCTTCTCGGTCTACGGGCTGAGCGCGTTCGCGGTGTTCTACGGCCTGGACTGGATCGCCACCGTGCCGCCGACGGTGCGGCTGTGCGCCCAGCTCTACGGGCGGGAGCGTGCGGCGCTGGTGTTCGGCTGGGTGTTCGCGGGGCATCAGCTCGGCGCGGCGGTCGCCGCGATCGGCGGCGGCGTCTCCCGCGATCTGCTGGCCAGCTACGTGCCGGCCTTCCTGGTCTCCGGCGCCTTCTGCCTGCTGGCCGCCCTCGCCGTACTGGCGGTGCGCGCGACGCCGCCGGCCCGGCGGGCGGTCGCCGCCGGCGCCGCGGCGGCGGCCTGAGCGCGATGCTCGGCTGGATCGTGCTGCTGGTCGTGGCCGCCGCCGCCGCGGGGCTCGCCGGGTTCGGCGGCTTCGCGGGGGCGCTGGCCGGCCCGGCGCAGGACGTGTTCGCGGTCCTGTTGCTGGTGCTGCTGGTGTCGATCGCCGGCGCCGCGCTGCGCCGCGGCTGAACGGCCGCTATCCGGCCGCCTGCAGCCGCGCCGCGGTGCGCGAACGGCCGATCAGCGGCAGCAGGGATTTCATGTCGGGGCCGTGATCCTCCCCGGTCAGCGCGAGGCGCAGCGGCAGAAACAGCGCCTTGCCGCGCCGGCCGGTGCGCAGCTTCAGCGCCTCCGTCCAGGCGGTCCACACCTCGCCGTCCCACGGCTCGGGCGGCAGCGCCGCCAGGGCCGCGTGCAGGAATTCCGCCTCCCCCTCGATCACCGGGGGGACGATGGTGCCCGCCACCACCTCCCACCAGCCGCGCGCCTCGTTGAGCAGGTCGAGATTGCCGCGCACCGCCCGCCAGAACGCCTCGGTGGCGCCGGGCGGCAGGCGCGCGGCGACGGCGGAAAAGTCCATCCCATGCAGCACGCGGCGGTTCAGCGCCTGCAACTGGCGCATGTCGAACCGCGCGGCAGCGTGGGAGAAATGGGCGAAGTCGAAATCCGCCGCCAGCTCCTCCAGCGTCGCCGGCACCGGATCGCGGGCGGAGCCGAGGCGGGCGAGATAGGCGGTGATCGCCGCCGGCTCCACGCCGTCCCCGCGCAGCCGGCGCAGCGACAGGCTGTCCAGCCGCTTCGACAGCTTCTCCCCCTGCTCGTCCAGCAGCAGCGGCAGATGGGCGAAGCACAACCGCCCCGGATCGCCGCCGAGGGCGGAAAGCAGGTCGAGCTGCACGCCGGTGTTGGTCACGTGATCCTCCCCGCGGATCACGTGCGTCACCTGGGTGTCGAGGTCGTCCACCACCGAGCAGAACGTGTATAGCGGCGTGCCGTCGGCGCGGATCAGCACCGGGTCGGACAGCGCCGGCAGCTTGACCTGGCGCCGCCCGAGCACCAGATCGTCCCAGCTGATCGTCCGGTCCGACAGCAGGAAGCGCCAGTACGGCCGCTTGCCCCCGGCCTCCGCCGCGGCGCGCTGGGCGGCGGTCAGTTTCAGCATGGCGCGGTCATACACCGGCGCCTGGCCGCGGCGGGC
>JAKAZX010000453.1 GCA_021826485.1 Pseudomonadota bacterium
GATTGTCCACCGGAATGTCGAAGAAACCCTGGATCTGCCCGGCATGCAGGTCGAGCGTGAGCACCCGGTTGGCGCCCGCCTCGGTGATGATGTTGGCGACCAGCTTGGCCGAAATCGGCGTGCGCGGATTGGTCTTGCGGTCCTGCCTCGCGTAGCCGAAATACGGGATCACCGCGGTCACCCGCCGCGCCGAACTGCGCCGCAGCGCATCGAGCGTGATCAGCAGCTCCATCAGGTTGTCGTTCGCGGGGAAGCAGGTCGACTGGATGACGAACACATCCTCGCCGCGGACATTCTCCTGGATCTCGACATGGATCTCCATGTCGGCGAAGCGGCGGATGATGGCATTGGTCAGCGGCAGATGCAGCGCCTTGCTGACGGCGTCCGCAAGCGGCAGATTCGAGTTACACGCGACGATCTTCATGTGACGGATCCCTGCGGCCGGAACGGTCGGCCCCGATGTCGAAGGAGGTGGACCGGACGATCCGTGGCGCGTGTAGCAACCGCTCCCGCCGCTGTCCATGACGCGCGGGCAGTGCAGGCCATTGCGCGCGCGCCGCCCGGCACACTATCTTGGAGACCATGAGCCAGTCCCTGCCTTTCGATGCCGAAGCGATGCGCGATGCCTGGCTGACCCGCGATGTCTGGCCGCGCCGGATCATCGCCTTTCTCGTCGACATGGTGCTTCTCGCCGTGCTGAGCGTCGCAATCTGGTGGGTGATCGTGGTGCTCGGCTTCGCGACGCTCGGCCTCGGCTTCCTGCTTCTGCACTTCACCTGGGCCATCCCGCCGCTCTATTACATCCTGTGGCTGAGCTCGTCCGCCGCGGCGACGCCGGGGCAGCGCCTGCTGGGCCTCACGCTCCGGCAGGACGATACGCTGGAGGCGGGCGTGGCCCTGCGGCCGAGCTTCGCCCAGGCCCTGGCCTGGACGGTGCTGCTCGGCGTGTCCTTCGTGCTCGGCATGGTGCCCTTCCTGCTGGTGCTGGTCACCCGCCGCCACCGCGCGGCGCATGACCTGCTCTCGGGCCTCACGGTCGTCCACACCTCGGCGCTGGGGCGCCCTGCCGCGCCGTGACCGTCCCGGGCCGCCCGCCGCAGTTCTTCTACGCCACGGCTCCGCTGCCCTGCCCCTACGTCGCCGGGCGGACCGAGCGGAAGGTGGTCACCGAACTCACCGGCGCGGATGCCGACGCGCTGCACAACCGGCTCTCGCGCGGCGGGTTCCGGCGCAGCCACAACATCGCCTATGCGCCGGTCTGCGCGGGCTGCCGCTCCTGCATCCCGATCCGCATCGTCAGCGGCCGGTTCCGGCAGAGCCGGACCCACCGGCGGATCATCGCCGCGAATGCCGGGCTGCGCGCCTACGAGATGCCGCCGCGCGCCACGGCCGAGCAGTTCAAGCTGTTCCAGCGCTACCAGCAGGCCCGCCACGGCGAGGGCGACATGGCCGGCATGAGCTTCTACGACTATCGCGCCATGGTCGAGGACACGCCGATCGAGACCTGGCTGGTCGAGTTCCGCGACGGTGCGGACGAGCTGGTCGGCGCCTGCCTGACCGACCGCCTCGCCGACGGGCTTTCCGCCGTCTATTCGTTCTTCGCGCCGGATCTTACCCGGCAGTCGCTGGGCACACGTTCGATCCTGTGGCTGGTGGAGCGCACGCGGGAACTCGGCCTGCCCTATGTCTATCTCGGCTACTGGGTGCCGGAGAGTCCGAAAATGGCCTACAAGGCACGCTTCCGCCCGGCCGAGATCCTGCTCGGCGGCACCTGGACCGAACTGAACGACAACCTCGCCGCGGCGGACGACCCCGCGTCCTGGCCGCTTCATCTGGCGCCGGTGCAGCAATGCGGCCCCTGAGCGCGCCGCTCACGGCGGATTGATGAGCGTGCCCGATCCGGGCCCTTGTTCCGCCATGATGACGATCGAGACTGCCCGCATGCCAAAGGAGAACGCCATGAACAGATCCGCCCTTGCGATCGGCCTCGCCACCGCCACCCTTTTCGGCGCGTCCGCGGCCAGCGCCGCATCACCGCCGAAGCCGGTCTATATCCACATGAACGGCGCGAACGAGTTCCTGGAGCGCCTCGTCTTCGTCCGTCCGGGCCAGAAAGTGGTCTTCGTCAACGAGGATACCGGGCCGCACGCCATTCTCGGCTACAACCCGCAGACCGGCGCCAAGAGCAAGACGTTCCACGACCCGGCGCTGGCGGGCACGCCGGGCAAGGGCCACAAGGTTCACACTTATTCGATCAGCTTCCGGCACCAGGGACCGGAATGGTATTACTGCCCGGTCCATGCCGGACTGGCCAAGGCCCCGGGCGGGGTGTGGCTGCCCAAGGTGCGCCCCGGCGTCCACGGGTTCGGCACGCCGATGGCCGGGGTGATCATCGTCACCACGGATCCCGCGCTGCTGAAGGACAATCCCGCGACCAGCGCCTCGGAGATCCTGCCGGGCTATTTCGGCGGCTGAAACGCGGCGCCTGGCGCCGGCGAAGGTTGCATCGCCGGCGCTGCGGTCTACCTCCTCACTGAGCCCGGCGGCCGCGATCCCTGTGCGGGGGCGCGCGGCGCGCCGCCAGAGCAGGAGGCCGCATGACCCGACCCGCGACCGGCAACCCCATCGCGCACGCCGCCGGCAATCTGACCATCGTCCTGCACGGCTGGCCGCCCTTGATCACCACGGCGATCCTGGCCGCCGCCGCGATCCTGGCCGCCCTCGTGATCCATGCGGTCCTGTTCCGGCTGCTCTCCCGGTCGTTGCGCGACCGCGGCAGGGCGACGGGGGCGCTGGTCGCCCGCGTGCGGGCCATCGTGCTGGCCTTCCTGATCGTGCTGATGCTGACCACGGTGGTGCCGCAGGCGCCGCTCGGCCCCGGCCTGCGCTTCGGCGTGCTGCACGCGCTGAGCGCGGGCCTCGTGATCCTGATCGGCTGGGCCGTGCTGCTCGCGATCGACATCTACACGACGCGCCAGCTTTCGCACCGCCCCGACAACATCCAGGCCGACGCCATCGCCCGCAAGCACGTGACGCAATGGCAGGTGCTGCGCCGGGCCAGCCATGTGCTGACCATCATCATCACCACGGCCGCCGCGCTGATGGTGTTTCCGGCGGTCCGGGATTACGGGGTGTCGCTGCTCGCCTCAGCCGGCGCGGCCGGGCTCGTCGTCGGCCTTGCGGCGCGGCCGGTGCTCTCGAACCTGATCGCCGGCATCCAGATCGCCATCACCCAGCCGCTGCGC
>JAKAZX010000454.1 GCA_021826485.1 Pseudomonadota bacterium
CTCTGCCGCTTCCATCTCGGCGAAGCGTTCCGGCGACAGCGTGACCTCCGCCACCGGCTCCTCCCCATCGGCGACGGCCGGCTCCACCGCCTCCTCGTCCCCGTTGCGGCGGCGGGCGGCGGCGGCGCGCAGATAGGCGGCGCGCTCCTCCGTCGTCGCATCGACATGGTGCAGGATCGACAGGCTGATGACCTCGTCGGCGGACTTGCCGCTGGCCAGCCGGATGCCGCGCACGCCGGTGCTGTCGCGCCCGGCGAACACGCGCAGATTGTCCTCGTTGGCCTGGAAGCGGATGCAGCGGCCGTGGCGCGTCGCCAGCAGCACGTCATCGCCCTCGCGGCAGGTGGCGACGCCGATCATGTGGTCGCCTTCATCGAGCCGCATGGCGATCAGGCCGGCGGCGCGCACGTTGCGGAAATCCGACAGCCGGTTGCGCCGCACATTGCCCTGCGCAGTCGCGAACACGAGATGCAGGCTGTCCCACAGCCCTTCGTCCTGCGGCAGCGGCAGCACCGTGGTGATCTGATCGGCACCGAGTTCCGGCAACAGGTTGACCAGCGCGCGGCCCTTCGCGGTCGGCCCGGCTTCCGGCAGGCGCCACACCTTCTCACGGAACGCGCGGCCGGCGGAGGTGAAGAACAGCACCCATTGATGCGTGTGCGCGTTGAAGCTGCGCGTCACCACGTCGTCGCCCCGCGTCGCGGCGGCGCTGCGGCCGCGCCCGCCGCGATTCTGCTGGCGGAAGGTTTCCAGCGGCGTGCGCTTGATAAAGCCGTCGCGGGTCAGCGTCACCACCATCTGTCCCGGCTCGATCAGGCTTTCATCATCCTGGTCGGCAACGGCATCGACGATCGAGGTCAGGCGCGGCGAGGCGATCTCGGCCCGCAGCTTCGTCAGCTCCTCCCGCATCACTTCCATCCGCCGCGGATGGCTCGCCACGATCGCCAGCAGTTCGGCGATGCGTGCGGAGAGTTCGGCCATCTCGGCGGCGATCTTCTCCCGCTCCAGCCCGGTCAGGCGTTGCAGCGTGATGTTGAGGATGCCGCGTGCCTGTTCCTCGGTCAGCCGCACGGTTCCTTCGGCGCTGATCGCGTTGCGCGAATCCTCGATCAGGCCGAGCAGCGGGTGCATGTCGGCGACCGGCCAGTCGCGCGCCATCAGCGCGATGCGCGCCGCCGCCGCATCGGTGCTGGCGCGGATCAGGCGGATCACCTCGTCGATATTGGCGACCGCGATGGCGAGGCCGACCAGGACATGTGCGCGGTCCCGCGCTTTCGCCAGATCGTGCCGCGCGCGCCGCAGGATCACGTCCTCGCGGAAGCGGATGAAGGTTTGCAGCGCATCCTTCAGCCCCAGCAGCCGCGGCTGCCCGGCATCCAGCGCCAGCATGTTGACGCCGAAGCTGGTCTGCAACTGGGTGAAGCGGAACAACTGGTTCAGCACCACTTCCGGCGTCGCATCGCGCTTCAGCTCGACCACGACGCGCATGCCGGAGCGATCGCTCTCGTCACGCATCTCGGCGATGCCTTCGACCTGCTTGGCGCGCACCAGTTCGGCGATCCGCTCCAGCAACTGCTTCTTGTTGACCTGGTAGGGGATTTCCGAGACCACGATGGCGGTGCGGCCGGCGCGGATCTCCTCGAACTCGGCGCGGGCGCGCAGGACGATGCTGCCGCGCCCGGTCTCGAACGCCTGGCGGATGCCGGCGCGGCCGAGGATGAGGCCGCCGGTGGGGAAGTCCGGCCCGGGCACGATGCGCATCAGGTCGTCGAGCGTCATCGCGGGTTCGGCGATCAGCGCCAGCGTCGCGTCGAGGATCTCGGACGGGTTGTGCGTCGGGATGTTGGTGGCCATGCCGACGGCGATGCCGCTGCCGCCGTTGATCAGCAGGTTCGGGAAGGCCGCCGGCAGCACCCGCGGCTCCTGGTCGCTTTCGTCGTAGGTCGGCTGGAAATCGACGGTGTCGCGGTCGATATCGGCGAGCAGATAACTGGCGGCGCGGGCCATCCGCACTTCGGTATAGCGCATCGCCGCCGGCGGGTCGCCATCGACCGAGCCGAAATTGCCCTGGCCGTCCACCAGCCGCACGCGCATCGAGAAAGTCTGCGCCATCCGCACCAGCGCGTCATAGATCGCCGAGTCGCCGTGCGGGTGGTAGTTGCCCATCACTTCGCCGACCACCTTGGCCGATTTGCGATAGGCCTTGTCATGCGTGTTGCCGGATTGCTGCATGCCGTAGAGGATGCGGCGATGCACCGGCTTCATCCCGTCGCGCGCATCGGGCAGCGCGCGGCTGACGATGACCGACATGGCATAGTCGAGGTAGGAGCGACGCATCTCCTCCTCAAGCATGACCGGCAGCATGTCGGACGGTCCGGCCGGGGTCGCGGGAGAGTCGCTCAATTGTGTCTCGGGTCAGGGGCTCGCAGGCCGGGAATAGCACAGCGCGGCACCGGCGCCAAACGCGGGTGCAGGATCGGGCGGCTCAGACCGCGCGCACCCGCATCCGCCCGTCGTCGCCCGGTTCCTCCCGCATGCGGCCGCGGCGCAGCATGTGGTTGATATGCGCCAGCGTCTCGCCGAAGGCGAAGCTGGTCTGGTGGGCATCCAGCGGGCGGCGGAACAGCAGCGGCACGATCTCGGCCGGCAGCATCGGCTGCGTCGCCACGGCAACGATCGCCTCGCAGCGCTGCTCATGGTGGTCGAGCAGTTCGCGCAGCCTGGCATGCAGGTTGCGGAACGGCAGGTTGTGGGCCGGCAGCACCAGAACATCCTCCGGCACGCCGTCCAGCAGCTCGGCGAGCGAGGCGAGGAAATCGCCGAGCGGGTCGCTCTTCGGCTCCTGCGGCCAGACCGAGACATTGGGGGAGATTTTCGCCAGCACCTGGTCGGCGGGGAGGAAAATTCCATCCTCCCGGCACAGCAGCATGACCATTTCCGGGGCGTGGCCGCCGCCGGTCAGCACCTCGAACCGCCGGCCGCCGATGGTCAGCACGTCGCCCGCGGCGATGCGCAGGAAGCTGGGCGGCAGGTCGGTGGTGAGCCAGCGATAGCCGATATCGCGCTCCAGCATCGCCGCGGTGGCGGCGGGATTGAGGCCGCGGGCGGCGAAATAGGCGCGGCTCGCCTCGATCTCCGGCGTTTCCGCCCAGCGGCGGTGCAACTGCGTGGTCAGGTATTCGGTGCGGCTCATCGCCAGTTCGATGCCGCAGCGTTCGGCGAGCCAGCCGGCGAGGCCGACA
>JAKAZX010000455.1 GCA_021826485.1 Pseudomonadota bacterium
GGCTGATGTCGAAGCGCAGCCGGTCGGGCGCGTTCAGGCTGCCCTTCTGCGCGACATGCTCGCCGAGCCGCCGGCGCAGTGCCTCGTGCAGCAGATGCGTCGCCGAATGATGCGCGCGGATGGCGCTGCGGCGGGCGTGATCCACCTCCGCCAGCACCGCGCCGCCGACCCGCGCCTCACCCTCCGTCACCACGCCGAGATGCACGAACATGTCGCCGAGCTTCTTCTGCGTGTCGGTGATCGCGATGCGCAGGCCGGGGGCGGTGATGCTGCCGGTGTCGCCGACCTGCCCGCCGCTTTCGGCATAGAACGGCGTCTGGTTCAGCAGCACCGCGACCTCGGTGCCGGCCGCGGCGCGCTCCACCGGCTGGCCGGCGACAACGAGGGCGGTGATGACACCCTCCGCCGCTTCCGTCGAATAGCCGAGGAACTCGGTGCCGCCGAGCTTCTCGCGCAGTTCGAACCACACCCGCTCGGTCGCCGCCTCGCCCGAGCCGGACCACGCGGCGCGGGCGCGCCGCCGCTGCTCCGCCATCGCCGCATCGAAGCCCGCGACATCGACCGCGCGCCCCTGTTCGCGCAGTGCATCCTGCGTCAGGTCGAGCGGAAATCCGTAGGTATCGTGCAGGCGGAAGGCGACGGCGCCGGGCAGCGGTGCGCGGTCGGTCAGGCGTGCCGTCTCCTCCGCCAGCAAATGCAGCCCGCGCTCCAGCATCGCCTTGAAGCGCGTCTCCTCCAGGTGCAGCGTCTCAGCAATCAGCTTCTCCGCGCGCGGCAGTTCGGGATAGGCGGCGCCCATCTGGCGCACCAGCGCCGGCACCAGCCGCCACATCACCGGCTCGCGCGCGCCGATCATGTGGGCGTGGCGCATGGCGCGGCGCATGATCCGGCGCAGCACGTAGCCGCGCCCCTCGTTGGACGGCAGCACGCCGTCGGCGATCAGGAAGCTGGTGGAGCGCAGATGGTCGGCGATCACACGATGGCTGGTCTTGAAGGCGCCGTCCGGATCGGTGCCGGTGGCCTCGGCACTCGCCAGGATCAGCGCGCGCAGCGTGTCGGTGTCGTAGTTGTCGTGCTTGCCCTGCAGGATCGCCGCGAACCGCTCCAGCCCCATGCCGGTGTCGATCGACGGGCGGGGCAGCGGCACGCGGGTGCCGGGCGGCCCTTCCTCGAACTGCATGAACACGAGGTTCCAGATTTCGATGAAGCGGTCGCCGTCTTCATCCGCGCTGCCGGGCGGACCGCCGGCCACATCCGGCCCGTGATCGTAGAAGATTTCGCTGCACGGGCCGCACGGGCCGGTATCGCCCATGCGCCAGAAATTGTCCGAGGTCGCGATGCGGATGATGCGGTCCTGCGGCAGCCCGGCGATGCGGTGCCAGAGGTCCGCCGCCTGCTCGTCCTCGGCATACACCGTCACCAGCAGGCGGTCCTTGGGCAGCGCGAAATCGCGCGTCAGCAGCGTCCAGGCATGTTCGATGGCGACATCCTTGAAGTAGTCGCCGAACGAGAAATTGCCCAGCATCTCGAAGAAGGTGTGATGCCGCGCGGTGTAGCCGACATTGTCCAGGTCGTTGTGCTTGCCGCCCGCGCGCACGCATTTCTGCGCCGTCGTGGCGCGCTGGTAGGGCCGCCGCTCCTGGCCGGTGAACACGTTCTTGAACTGCACCATGCCGCTGTTGGTGAACAGCAGGGTCGGGTCGTTGCGCGGCACCAGCGGGCTGCTCGGCACCACTGCATGGCCGTGGCGGGCGAAGTAATCGAGGAAGGTGGCGCGGATGTCGTTGCTGCTGGCCATGAGCGGCGGCGATCCCGGATGAAGCGGACAAGACCCGAGCACTTAGCGCAGGGTCCGCCCGGTGTCATCCGACGCCGCGGCTCGGCGTTTCGCCCTCCGCACGCGGCGGCAGCCCCCATTCGGCCGCCAGCGCGGCGCGCGCCGCAAGCAGCCGGGCGGCGCGGGCACGCTGGCGCACGGCATGCAGCAGCGTGACGGCCAGCGGCGCCAGCTCGGTCAGCAGCCACGCCCCCGCCTGCGCCGCCCAGGCGAGGATGAGCGTCGGCGGGTCGGCCGCGAGCCCGGCCGCCGCGTCCAGGCTGTGGCCGCCCGCCCACATCGCCAGTGCCGGCCGCAGCGCCGCGGCGAGGCCGGCGAACAGCATCGGCCGCGCCACCGCTCGCCCCGGCGAGCGGTCGAACCCCCAGGCGCACAGGGACGGCGCCAGCAGCGCCGCGGCGAGCAGGGCGGTGGGCGTCGCCAGGGTCGCCAGCACCCCACATCCCAGGCCGAGCAGCCAGAGCCGCGATCCGCGGCGCGGTTCAGGCGGGGCGGCCGCACTCATCCCAGCGCCGCCGCGACCGCACTGGCAGCCAGCGCCGCGAGGGCGAGGCTCGCGGCAACCTCCCGCCCCAGCGCGCGCAGGGACGCGGCGCGCGCCGGGGCGGCATCATCCAGTGCTGCCAGCGCAGCGTCGATCCGTGCGGCCTCGGCGATCGCCGCCTGCCATCCCGCCCGGTCGGCCTGCCGCGCCGCCGGATCGTCGAGCGCGGCCACCAGACGGTCGAAATCGCCGGCCGCCAACGCCTCGGCCAGTAGCGCCTGCCGCTGCTCGCGCAGCGTGCGGCTGCGCCAGGTGTCGAGCGCGGGGCGCGCCGCTTCGGCCAGGGCCGCGGTCAGCCGTGGCGGCGCCGGGGCGCGGTGCGGCACCTGCGCCAGCAGCCGCAACTGCGCGAGCGGCTGCCGCTCCGGCGGCTGGTCGGGCGCGAAGGCGGCGAACAGCGGCTCCAGCCGGTCCGGCAGCCGCGCGGCGAGGAAGGCGACCAGTTCGGCGTCCAGCAGGAAGGGTGCCGCCGGCGCTGCCGGCAGGGCCGCGTCCAGCGCCGGCAGGACCTCCGCCGGCCGCACCACCAGCGCATCGCCCAGCCGCGCGCTGCGGCAGGGCAGCAGCGGATTGAGCGCGTAGCACAGCCGCGCCGCGCCGCCCGACCAGCCGCGCCGGCGCAGCAGGTCGCGCTGCAGGCGGGCCTGCCGCCGCGCCGCAGCAGAGTCGTCCGGCCCGTCCCGCAGCGCGGCGAAGGCGGCGGTGGCCTCGGCGGCCACCAGCTCGTCCAGCAGCGCCGCCGCGGGACCGTCTGCCCCGGCGGCGGCGCGGGCAGGGCCGAGCCCGTCCGGCCACAGCGCGATCCCGCCCCAGCAGAGCGGCGCCTGCGGGTCGAGCAGCGCCACCGCCCGCATCGCC
>JAKAZX010000456.1 GCA_021826485.1 Pseudomonadota bacterium
GCTGCCGATGGCGGATGCGGCGGCGATCAATTTCGTCTCGCCGCTGTTCATCACCGCCCTGGCGGTGCCGTTTCTGGGCGAGGTGGTGCCGCTGCGATGCTGGATCGCGCTCGCGGCGGGCCTGGGCGGTGCCGTTCTGGCCGCACAGCCGGGGCGCGGCGTCGCCAATATCGGGGCGATTTATCCGCTGCTTTCCTCGCTTGCCTGGGCGGTGGGGATGGTGCTGACGCGGCGCTTTGCAGGCACCGAGCGGCCGGCGACCACGCTGGTCTGGACCGCCGCGAGCGGGCTGCTGCTGCTGACGCTGCTGCTGCCGTTCGACGCCCGCTGGCCGGATGCGAAGGAACTGGCGCTCTGCCTGCTGATCGGCGTGGTGGCATCCGGCGGCCAGTGGATGGTGGTGCTGGCCTACCGCCTCGGCCCCGCCTCGCTGCTGGCGCCGTTCAGTTATCTGCAACTGATCTGGTCAACGCTTGCCGGCTATCTGGTGTTCGGCGCCCGCCCGGCCAGCATGACGCTGATCGGTGCCGGGGTGATTGCGGCCAGCGGGCTTTACACCGCTGGCCGCGAACGCACCCGGCGATGACGCCTCAGGCGCCGGCGCGACGGGCGAAGTTGCGCCCGGCCGTGAAGGCCGGGTCGAACACCCGCGGCAGGTCGCCGCGGGTCAGCCCGATATCCGCCAGTTCGTGGTCGGACAGGCGGGTCAGCTCATCCAGCACGGCGCGGCGGCGCGGCATCGCCGCCAGCCACTGCAACGCGGCCAGCAGCCGCCCACCCAGCGCTCCGGGCGCGCGCGGCGCAGTCGTTGCGCGCGAACCGCCCGGCATCAGAAACGTCATGCCATCCTTGGCAACATGCGCGGTCATCGTCTCAATCCTTTCCTCGCAGGCCGAAGCGGCGCAGGCATCGTCCGGCGCCCGTTCCGTCCTTTCGCAGTGCAACATAAGCGATCGGGGCGCCGTCGAAATGTGCCGCGTTTTGACGCCAGATATGCGTAGGACGCATTGCGTTCCGATGAGCTATGACTTTTTGTTGACATGTTTCTGAAGGTAACGCTGCATGTCCTCCTCACAACTCGCTGATTTGCGTGTGGAACTGGCCCGGCGCGGGGTCGATGGGCTTTTGGTGCCGCGCGCCGACGAGCACCTGGGCGAATACGTCCCGCCGAGCGCCGAACGGCTGGCCTGGCTGACCGGCTTCACCGGCAGCGCCGGGCTCGCCGTGGTGCTGGCGAACGAGGCAGCGCTGTTCGTGGACGGCCGCTACGTGCTGCAGGCGGCGAACCAGACCGATCCCGCCCACTGGCAGCGCCGCCACATCACCGAGGAGCCGCCCGCCACCTGGCTCGCCGCCACCGCCCCGGGCGCGCGGATCGGCTACGATCCCTGGCTGATTTCGGAGGAGACGCTGGGGCGCTTCACCGAGGCGGGCGTGACGATGGTGCCGCTGGAGCCGAACCCGATCGACGCCGTCTGGCGCGACCGGCCGGTGCCGCCGCTGCATCCGGCCGAGCCGCACGCGCTCGGCTTCGCCGGGCGCAGCAGCGCCGACAAGCGCGCCGACCTCGCCGCAGCGCTGCGCGGCAGCAAGGACGACGCCGCGGTCATCAGCGATCCGGCCGGCATCGCTTGGCTGCTCAACATCCGCGGCAGCGACGTGCCGTACACGCCGTTCGCACTCGGCTTCGCGCTGATCGCCGCGGATGCGTCGGTCACCCTGTTCATGGCCGCGCAGAAGCTGCCGCAAGCGACCCGCGCCTGGCTGGGCAACGGGGTCGCGATCGCCGAGCGCTCGGCGCTGCCGGACGCGCTGGCGGGGCTGGCGGGCAAGCGGGTGCGCGTCGATCCGGCCACCGCCCCGGTCTGGTTCGCGCAGCGGTTGCGGGCGGCCGGCGCCACCGTCAACAGCGGGGTGGACCCCTGCCTGCTGCCGAAGGCGTGCAAGAACCCCGTGGAACAGGACGGCACCCGCGCCGCCCATCGCCGCGACGCGCAGGCGCTGTGCCGCTTCCTCCACTGGCTCGACGCCGCGCCGGGACGGGAGACGGAGCGGAGTGCCGCAGCGCAACTGCTCGCCTTCCGCGCCGAGTTGGCGGAATTCCGTGGCGAGAGCTTTCCCGCCATCTCCGCCGCCGGGGAGCACGGCGCGATCATGCACTACCGCGTCGATGCGGGGAGCGACCGGCCGATCCGCGCCGATGAGCTGTTCCTGATCGATTCGGGCGCCCAGTTCCCCGACGGCACGACCGACGTGACCCGCACCATCTGGACCGGCCGGGGCCGGCCGCCCGAGGAGTTGCGGGACCGTTTCACCCGCGTCCTGAAAGGGCATATCGCGATCGCCACGCTGGTCTTCCCCCAGGGCGTCGGGGGCGCGCATCTGGACGGGTTCGCGCGGCAGTCGCTGTGGCAGGCGGGGCTGGATTTCGACCACGGCACCGGCCACGGCGTCGGCAGCTACCTGTCGGTGCATGAGGGGCCGGTGAGCCTGTCGCGGCTCGCCCGGCCGGTGGCGCTGGCGCCGGGGATGATCCTGTCGGACGAACCCGGCTTCTATGCGCCCGGCCGCTACGGCATCCGGCTGGAGAACCTGCTGCTGGTGCAGCCCGCCCGGCTGCCGGAGGCAACCCGGCCGTTCCTGCGCTTCGAGACGCTGACGCTGGCGCCGTTCGACCGCACGCTGATCGAGCCGGCACTGCTGACGCTGGAGGAGACGGCGTGGTTGGATGCCTACCACGCCCGCGTGCTGGCGGAGGTGGGACCGGCGCTGGCGCCGGAGCCGCGCGCCTGGCTCGCCCGCGCCTGCGCCCCGCTGCCGCGATAGCCGCCGATCAGGCCAGATGGCAGGCGACGCGGCGGTCCGCGTCGCCGCGCAGTTCCGGCCGCTCGGCAGTGCAGCGGGCGACCGCGCGCGGGCAGCGCGGCGCGTAGGCGCAGCCGGTGGCAGCGGCCGGCGCATCGGCCGGTGCGGCGGCGCGCCGACGGGGCACGTTGATGCGCGGCACCGCGGCGACCAGCGCCTGCGTGTATGGGTGCAGCGGCGCATCGAACACCGCGCCGGTCGCTCCCTCCTCCACCACCCGGCCGCGATACAGCACGGCGACGCGCGCGGTGATGCTGCGCACCACGCCGAGATCGTGGCTGATGAACAGCCACGCCAGACCGCGGCGGGACTGCAATTCCCGCATCAGCAGCAGCACCTGCGCCTGCACCGAGACATCGAGGGCGGAAACCGGC
>JAKAZX010000457.1 GCA_021826485.1 Pseudomonadota bacterium
ACGGTCAATCGCGATCTGCGCATCGTCGGGGAAGCGGGTTGCCGCTTCATCCAGCATCCGCTCCGCCTCGTCCAGCCGGGCAGACTGGCGCAGCGTCAGCGCCGATCCGGCGTAACCCACCGGATGGTTCGGCGCCAGTGCGCGCACGGCGTTCCACCGTGCCGCGGCTTCCGTCCAATCGCTGCGCGCATGGGCGATCCACGCCGCTTCGACGCGCGGCAGCAACTTGTCGGGGAACCGGGCGATCGCGTGGTCGATCAGCGACTGCGCCTCATCGAACCGCCGCAATTGGCGCAAGGCGCGGGATACCCCGGCGTACGCAGCATCGACATCGGGGCAACGCTGCTGCATCAGCTCCCACCGCCCGAGCGCCTCCGGCCATTCGCCGGCGGCCTCTGCAATCTCCGCGTATTGCGCGCCCAGTGGAAATGCGGTCGGGAAGCGACCCATCGCAAACAGCAGCAGCCGTTCCGCGCCCTTCCGGTCGCCAGCGGAAAACAGTTTGCGCGCAGCGTCCTGAGAGGCTTCCGGCGACGAGAGGTCGGTGGTTCCCGACGGCACGGGATCGACCGCGAGCATTGCAGCCCCGCTCACCCCTCCCCCGGCAACCGCCCCTCCCGATACCCGTGCCGGGCGAAATGGTCGAGCGCCGAGTCCACCTCGCCCCGCTGCACGCTCTCGGCCACGTCGGGATAGGTGTTCAGGTACCAGGCCTCGTCCACCTCGGGCGGGAACGGGCGGCGGCCCTCGAAATAGCCGTGGGCGATGAAATGCGCGCGCCCGCTGGTATAGGCGCCTTCGCGGATCGCCTCCGCCACGTCGGGATAGGTTTGCAGGTACCAGGCCTCCTCGAACGGCACCGCGGCCAGGAAGCGCTTCACCAAGTCGAGCAGCTCGTCATAGCTCATGTCCACCTTGATCTGCCCTTTGACGGAGATCAGGCGAACCGTGCCTTTCAGCACGGAAAAGGGGGGCAGATGCCGCAAATCCGTCGCTCCTGCTTGCGCAGCCGTTCACGCCAGCGTGTTTAGGCGGGCGGCGGCTGCGGCTCAAGCGGCAAGGCGGTGACGGATGGGGGCAAAGACGGAAGCGGCCGGCCTGCCCGGGGGGCAGGTCGGCCGCTCACGCGTGCAGTGGGGAAGGAAGACCGCGCGGGTCAGCCCCGACGGCGACGACGCGCGGCGCCCAGGCCGACCAGGCCGGCGGACAGCAGCAGCACCGTCGCAGGCTCCGGCACATAGACATTGCCGAGACCGACGGTCTGGTTGGACTGGTGCCCGGCGCTGGCGAACAGCCAGTTGGAGGAGCCGGTGCCGTTGCCGAACGAGTCGGAGAAGATGCCGTTGCCGACGATCTTGAACATCACCCCGGCGCTGAAGCTGCCGCCGGAGGCAAAGTGCGGCCCCGTCAGCGCCACGGTGGCATAGCCGTGCGATCCGATGGTCCCGATCATGGTCTGGGCATTTTTGGTGCAGGCGCCGGCGCCGTTGCAGCTGCCCCAGGAGGCATCCAGCATCAGGTTGCTCCAGGTCGAGCCCGAGTTGTTCATGATGCCGATATAGGACTCGCCGGAATTCATCGACGCGCTGAGCTGGCCGACAATCGGCGACGACGCGTGGGCCGTGCCCGCCCCGATCGCCGCGGCAGCGGCAGCCGTCACCGCAAGTGTCTTCCTCATTGGCCCTGCCCCTTTTCGTGCATCGATTATCAACACCATCTTGTGACGAAGGCGGTAGCATGACATCGAACCGATTGCAAGCAGCAAACTGTTTTGGGGTCCCGTCGCATTCGCTTCCGGATCAAGGGGGCGGGGCGGCGCGGTCCAGCAGGCCGAACACCCCGCGCAGGAATCCCGGCGTCAGCGCCGCCAGCGGATTGACGCCGACGCGCGGGTCCGCAAGCGGGCCGCGCAGCGAATAGGTCGCGGCGAACAGCCCGCCGCCGCGCTCCGGGCTGAACAGCTTGCCGACGATCGGCAGATCGCCCAGCAGGCTGTTGAAGAAATAGGCGGGGACGATGGTGCCCTGCAGATCCAGCTCCTGGCGCGCCAGATCGATCCGGCCCTTCGCCGTCATCCCCAGGCTGGCGCTGAACGCCCGCGCGTCATGCAGATCGAGCGTGTCGCCAGTGAGGCGAAACGGTGCCACCAGTTGGGAGAATCCGAGGCCGGGCCCCTGCATCAGGTCCACCACGCCGTACAGCGTCATGGCCTGCAGCAGCTTGGCCAGCGCCGGCGCGTGGCGGATGCGGAAATCGCTGATCTGCGCCCGCCCCTCCAGCGCATGGTCGGGCGACGTGTCGTCATAATGGCCGGTCAGCGCCAGGGTGCCGCCGTCCAGGTCCGGGGTCACGTCGAACGCCTTCAGCAGCGCCCCGGCATCGGCGGCATTGCCGCTCAGCAGGCGGCCGGCGCCCGCCGGCACGATCGCCACATGGAACGGCTTGCCGCCCGGCGTGTCGCCCGCCACGTCCAGCGCGCGGGTCAGGGTGCCGTCGCTCTCCGCATGCGCGACAATGCCGCTCAGCGTCCGTTCCGGCCCCAGCGTCACGGCATCGAACCGGGCATCGAGCACATAGGCCGGGCCGGTTGATGGTTTCGACGGCGTGGACGGCGCGCGTTTCAGCGCCGCGGTCAGGTCGATCCCGCTTCCGGCCACCTGCGCACGCCAGGGCTCGCCCGGATGCGCGGGCAGGCCGAGCGTGCCGTGCAGCTCGGTCGCACTGCCCAGCGCCAGCCGGTCCAGCCGCAGCAGCACCGGCCGCCCGTCGGCGAAGCCGGCGCTGCCGGCCAGGTGCAGCCCCTCCCCTTCGGCGGTTAGCGCGTCCAGGCTGGCGATCCGGTCGTGGTCCAGCGTCAGCCGCGCCGTCGCCTGTGCGGCACTGCCGCGCGGCTTCTGCCAGTTCAGCGCGGCCAGGGTCAGCGTGGCGCCGGCCAGGTCGGCCTCGGCGCTGATCTGGCCGGTGTGGTTGCGGCGCAGCGCGGCATGGGCAGCCACCTTGGCGGCGCCGCCCAGGAACGGGCCGGCATCCACCCCCAGCGCGGCAAGCTGGGTGGCGTCCAGCGTGCCGCTGACCGAGACGTTCTGCATCACCTGGGTCGGCGGCCCGGCGCGGAAATCGATCTCGGCGGTCAGTTGCGCGGGAATGCCGGCGAGCGTCGCCTGCCCGGCCAGATGCAGCCCGTTCGGGTCGGCGGACAGGTCCAGCGCGCCGTGGTCCAGGTC